>JANQIZ010000229.1 GCA_028281895.1 Dehalococcoidia bacterium | reverse complement strand
GCAGGAGACTTCTACACCTCTCCAACCGCTCACCCGCTGTTCGGATGGCTGCTGGCGGTACAGCTTGAAGAGATGTGGCTCCGACTGGATTCGCCCAACCTCTTCACAGTCGTCGAGGAAGGCGCAGGCACAGGCGCGCTTGCAGCAGACATCACTGAAGCTGCGCACGCGCTCAATGCAGACTTTGCTGATGCGCTGGACTACATCGCCATAGACCTGGTGCCGCCGGCATCGCAGCACTACCCGGTTCAGACGGTTGCTAATCGCCCGGCGGGAATCACAGGCTGCCTCCTGTCCAACGAGTTGCTGGACGCCATGCCGGTTCATCGATTTGAGATCAGCGATGGCCGCTTGCAGGAGATCTTCGTCGACATCCGTGACGGTCAGCTCGTCGAGGCACTGGGTGAGCCATCGAAGAAAGAGATCGAAGAGCGAATCGGCGATCTCACCAAGGCTCTTCCAGATGGCTACAGGGGCGAAATCAATCTCGGCCTGGAGAGTTGGTCGCAGACTCAGGCTTCGGTGCTGGATCGCGGATGGGTCCTGGTGATCGACTACGGATTCGCACGCTCCGAGCTGTACAGGTCTGACAGGTTCGCAGGCTCACTTCGCACTTATCACCAGCACACACTCGGACAGAATCCGCTGTTGCGCCCCGGCAGGCAGGACATCACGTCCCATGTCGATTTCACTGCCGTTTCTGAGGCGATGAATGCAGCCGGGCTAAGCAATGCTCAAACTACGACGCAGGCTGAATTCCTGGGCAACCTCGGCATTGATCGCGCCCTCGCAAGGCTGCATCACTCAGAACTCATGCACGCTCAGATACGGGCCAACACCGCCGGTATCTCGAGTTTCATCAACCCTGATGCGATGGGAGGCTTCGTCGTAGCGGCGTACTCCCAGAATGCAGCAGCCGAGCCGCTGAGCGGGTTCACTCCTCCAGGAACCGCGAGAGAGCTGCCTGAGATCCCCTTGCCTAAGACCGGCCGGCACATCGACCTGACCAGACATGGGCAGACAGCAGAATCCTTCGAAGTGGCGTCATTCGAACACCTCTTCTCAGACTCGCCATAGCCGCCGAATCAGACCGCCGCTGTCGCCTCGATCTCGACAACCACTTCTGGCCTGGCGAGAGTCGGAACGCCAATGATGGCTACTACGACCTCCATGCCTTCAAGCTGAGCATCCAGCTCCTTGCCCGCTTCATCGAGCTTCTCCGGACCACCCACTATGTAAGCCCGCATCCGTGCAAGATTGGCCCACTGCATACCCTGCTCTTCAATCGACCAGCGGATCGTCTCAAGCGTGTCTCGCACCTGCCCAGCGACATCAAACTCGCTGCGAACAATCTCGCCGACAACTGCTGAAGTGAAGCCCGCGACATAGACGACACTGCCGCCTTCAACTCGCACCGATCTGCAGTAGTTGTGATCGATCTCGTATGACCTGCCTGACCTGAGATTGTTCCGCCCTTTCGCTGCGTCCTGCACCGCCTCGCATTCCAGCATGAACAGCCTGTCATGGCCAACACTGTCGACGGCTATACCGGCAGAGGTTGGAATAGCCTGCTCCATGAATGCTGACCACTGCGCTGGCGGTTCAGGAAACTGCGCCTCTGGCAGCATGAAGTGGCGCGTGGCCACGACATCAGCCTCGCTCATTCCGAACTCTGCAAGCGCACGGCTCACATCAGCAGTGATCCCGCCGATCTGATCGCCAATGTCCGACCCAGTAGCTGTGAGTCCACTGATCCACAACTCTCCATCGCAGAACACAGCTGTGGACGTGGCACTGAAGTCGTCCGGCTCAAAGTGCTTGATATGCCCCGCGCCGCCCTTGACCGCCTCCAGCTCGATCGCAATAGCCGCACCACTCGGCAGATCGGGCACTCGAATAGCGCTGAATGCAGGGCCTGGCGAATCGAAAACAACCCCGTGCGTGTCTCGTATCGCATCCTCATAGGCTCCACTGGCGTCTTCCACGAACCACGCACGCGTCCTCACCACGTCTCCGGGAGCGACACCAGCATTGCGCAACGTGGAAAGCGTCAACTGAAAGATTCGATGAGTTTCCGATTCCAATCCACCAGGACGATCTGAAACGAGGCCGGACGAAAAGACTCTGTTGCCAACGACCACCAGATCTGGAGGGCCGTCTGTAGATCCTTCACCCCTGTAAACCATCCGATTCGACATTGCTCTGGGCCCTCGTCATGGCTGCTGTTCGCTTAGACAGCGCCATCCTGTCTCTGGCTTTCGGGAATGGTGATTTGGAAGCCATGCATCGCTGCCATCAACTGCTACGATGAACTGCCGTCAAATCCCGATCTCCCGGCAGACCAACTCTTGACCGATTCTGAACTCAAGAAGACTCCGCTATTCGAAACGCACCTCGCTGCCGACGCGCGCATGGTTCCGTTTGGCGGCTGGAGCATGCCCGTCCAGTATCCATCAGGGATCATCGCCGAAACGCGATCTGTGCGCGAGCGTATCGGGATCTTCGATGTCTCTCACATGGGCAGGTTCGAGTTCACTGGAACCGGCGCAGTGGCCTTCCTTGACACCGTGCTCAGCGCCCATGTCGCAGCGCTCAAGCCTGGCAGGTCAAAGTACCACATAATCTGCAACGAGCAGGGCGGGATCATCGACGATGCGATCGTCTACAGGCTCGAAGAAGACAGGTGCCTGCTGGTGGTCAACGCTGCGAACGCAGAAGCGGACATGGACTGGATTCGTCCAAAAGCCGCCGAATTCGGCGACGTCGTGATCACCGACACCACCATCAGCACCGGGATGATCGCTGTGCAGGGTCCGGAAGCGGTGCAGATCATCGATGACCTTTCAGACGGGACGGCTTCAAGCATCCGCAGATTTCGAGTGGGACTGGTCGAAGTCGGCGGGATCGAATGCCTCGCTGCGCGCACCGGATACACAGGTGAGGACGGCTTTGAGCTGATGCCATCGGCTTCGGATGTTGCCGGCCTCTGGAACACTCTGGCAGATGCCGGCGCTGCTCCATGCGGCCTCGGAGCGCGAGATGTTCTTCGTCTCGAAGCAGGCCTGATGCTCCACGGCAACGACATGACGGTCGACAACAACCCGTATGAAGCCGGGCTGGCGTGGACGATCAACCTGGATAAGCCTGACTACATAGCGGGGGATGCCCTTGGCAGAATCGCTGCTGAGCCGACCGAGCGAGTCATCGCCGGATTCAAGATGACAGGCCGGGCGATCCCAAGACACGGAATGCCGATCCTGGAGGAAGATCAGCAGATCGGAACCGTTACATCTGGAACTCATTCACCCACTCTTGACGCAGATATTGGCATGGGCTACGTTCCGCGCCGTCTTGCTGATGAGGGCACCGAGATTCTCATCAGCGTACGCGGGCGAAACGTTCCTGCGATAGTCGTCGATATACCCTTCTACAGACGCACCTGACCACCAGTGCCAGACAGCAACAAGTCGTGCCGGCGCAACCGGTATTGAGAACCTGAGATGAACCCGGAAGAACTTAGATACTCAAAAGAGCACGAATGGGTGCGAGTTGACGGCGACACGGCGACTGTTGGCATCACGCGCTTCGCCGCAGATCAGCTTGGCGATGTCGTATACGTGGATCTGCCGGATGCCGGTGGCGATGTTGAGCAGTTCGGCAAGTTCGGTGAGATCGAATCGGTCAAGACAGTCAGTGATCTCTTCTCACCTGTCGGAGGCAGTATCGTCGAGGTGAATGAGACGCTGAAAGACAACCCTGAGAAGGTCAACGAAGACACGTACGGCGATGGCTGGCTGCTAAAGATCGCTATCTCTGATCAGGCCCAGCTCGACAACCTGATGAGTGCCGAAGCTTACGAGTCCCACACCGCGGAATAGTCCCTTCACGGAGATTCGATTGGTCAACACAATCAACCCGGCCTCGGGGACCGCTGTCGAGAGCGGCAGCGCACACCCGTATGTTCCGGCGACAGATGCCGATCGCGAGGCGATGCTCTCTGCCATTGGCGTCGAATCGCTCGATGATCTGATCGCCGATATTCCGCAACAGGTGCGATTCCCTGCTCTCGCGCTGTCTGACGGAGTCCCGGAGCTCTCTCTGTCAGCAGAGCTTGCCGCTATGGCCGGACGCAACGCGGCTCCCGGCGATTACGCGTGCTTCCTTGGAGCGGGCGCATACAGGCACTTCATCCCCGCAACGGTTGGCGCCGTGCTGCAACGCGGCGAGTTCGTCACTGCATACACGCCATACCAGCCTGAGGCTGCGCAGGGCACTTTGCAGACCGGTTTTGAGTTCCAGACCGCTATATGCCAGATCTTCAATATGGAGGTCGCAAACGCCGGGATGTACGACGGTCCCACCGCATTCGCAGAGGCTGTGCTGATGGCCTGCCGCGTGACGCGGCGCAACAAGGCAGCAGTTCTCGACACAGTCGACCCCAGGCTTGTCGAGGTACTTCGCGCATATAGCGCCTACCAGGGGATCGAGATAGATCTCATATCACCAGACGCCGCTGTCTCGGATGACATCGCGTGTATAGCCATGCAGAGTCCCAATCTGTACGGTGTACTGGAGGATGTTGGCGGCCTTACCGGGCGCGCTCATGCGGCGGGCGCTCTATCGATCGTTCACGCCAACCCGATAGCGCATGGTCTGTTCAAGCCGCCCGGAGACTACGGCGTTGACATCGTGACAGCAGAGGGGCAGCCACTTGGTGTTCCACTCTCGTTTGGCGGCGCTTACGTTGGCCTGTTCGCCTGCAGGCAGGATCACATCAGGCAGTTGCCAGGCCGAATCATCGGACGCACTACTGATACCGAGGGTCGAACGGGATACGCGCTGACGTTGCAGACGCGAGAGCAGCACATCCGCAGGGAGCGCGCCACTTCGAACATCTGCACGAGCACCCAGCTGATCGGCCTGATGGTCGCTGTCTACGTTGCGACCATGGGCAAGCAAGGGCTACAGGATGTGGCGAACCTCTGCTACCAGAAAGCTCACTACGCAGCAGACCAGATCGCAAAGCTGCCCGGCTTCAGCCTGCCTGTTGAGGGCACCTTCTTCCATGAGTTTGCCGTCAGTTGTCCACGTCCGGTCAGCGAGATCAACGCAGGACTCCAGGAAGTGGGAATCATTGGCGGCTACGACATTAGCGACCGGATTCCCAACACGATGCTCCTGTGCGTGACCGAGATGAACAGCCGGGAAGAGATCGATCGTCTGGTTGACCGCCTTGGCGAGCTGGGAGGTGGAGCGTGACAACAGGACAGAACCTGCGCGACATCGACCGCCAGCTGCTCATGGATCGTTCAGCTCCTGGCCGTTCTGCAATCTCGATGCCCGCATCAGATGTGCCTGAACAGTCTCTCCCGAAGGATTCACTCTTACGGCAGGAAGTTCCTCTGCCAGAAGTCTCACAGCTTGAAGTGATTCGCTACTTCTCGCTGCTGAGCCAGCTGAACTTCTCGATCGACACGAACTTCTACCCGCTGGGTTCGTGCACGATGAAGTACAACCCGAAGATCAACGACTCCATGGCCGCTCTGCCCGGCTTCGCCAATCTTCACCCGAACCAGCCCGATGAGCAGACGCAGGGCGCTCTCCAGTTGATGTACGAGCTGCAGGAGGCGCTTGGAGACGTTACGGGACTGCCAGGAGTATCGCTGGCGCCTCTAGCAGGCGCACAGGGCGAATACGCAGGGCTGCTGATCGCACGCGCCTTCCACGCAGCCAATAGCGATAACGCTCGAACGGTGGCACTCATCCCTGACAGCGCTCACGGAACCAATCCGGCGTCCGCGGCGATGGCCGGCCTCGAAGTCGTGACAGTCCCATCAGACGCCAGCGGAAACGTCGATGTCGACGCTCTCCGCGAGCTGGCTGATGAGCGCACCGCAGTGTTCATGCTGACGCTGCCGAGCACGCTTGGCCTGTTTGAGCCGAGCATACTCGAGGTCACTCAGATCATTCACGACGCAGGCGGCCTGGTCTACGCGGACGGAGCGAACCTGAACGCCCTGCTGGGAATCGCACGTCTCGGCGATCTCGGGTTCGACATCTGCCACTCGAACCTGCACAAGACCTTCTCAACACCGCATGGCGGCGGCGGCCCAGGCTCCGGTCCGGTAATGGTCAGCGAAGAGCTTTCGAGGTTCTTGCCAGACCCAATCGTATCGAAAGAAGGCGATGCGTACAGCCTGACCAGGCCTGAGCACAGCATCGGCAAGATCAATGGCTTCCACGGGTCGTTCGGCATCCTGGTACGCGCATATACATACATCCGCGCTCTGGGCGGAGACGGCCTCAAAGCGGTCGCAGAGAACGCCATCATCAATGCCAACTACCTGCAGTCACAGCTCAAAGACCGTTTCGACCTGGCGGTGGATCGATACTGCATGCACGAGACGGTGCTGAGCGCAACGCAGCAGAAGAAGAAGGGTGTGAAGGGTCTCGACATCGCAAAGCGCCTGCTGGACTACGGTATCCATGCCCCGACGATGTACTTCCCACTAATCGTCGAAGAGGCGCTGATGGTCGAGCCAACCGAGACAGAGTCAAAGGAGACGCTCGACCGTTTCATCGAGGTGATGCGCCAGATCGACGATGAGATCGCCTCTGATCCCGATCTCGTAACTTCAGCCCCTCACACTCTGCCTGTGACGCGGCTCGATGAGGCGGCAGCGGCACGCAAGCCGTATCTGCGGTGGCAGTCACACGAATAGTGGATGCTGCCTTTCTTCTGCCCAGCTAATCTCCGTCCATACACACCAGATGGAGACCTGCTCAACATGCCG
>JANQIZ010000198.1 GCA_028281895.1 Dehalococcoidia bacterium | reverse complement strand
TGTCCATCGTCGTGTCCTACATCTAGGTACGAACCCCGGGTTCAGCGGATTCCCAGTGCTGACAGTCCCCCCACCTACCCCGTCACCGCGCCTTTGGCTGCTGGCTGGACCAGCTTGATGTACTTGCCGAGAGTGCCGCGGTCGTATAGCGGAGGCTTTGGCTGCCACCTGTCCATGCGGGCCTTCAACTCATCATCAGAGATCTGCACATTCAGCTCGAACTTATCGAGATTGATCTCCACCGTATCGCCACTCTCAACAGCGCCGATCGGACCTCCGACGGCAGCCTCTGGCCCAACGTGGCCGATCATCGAGCCGTGAGAAGCGCCTGAGAACCGGCCGTCCGTGATCAGGAACACCTTCTCGCCAAGACCCTGGCCAACCAGCGCCGCGGTGACAGACAGCATCTCCCGCATGCCCGGACCGCCCTTCGGTCCCTCGTAGCGGATGATGATGACATCGCCTTCCTTGATCTCCCGGCGCTGCAAGGCCTCCATCACCTGCTCTTCCTGGTCGAACACCTTCGCCTTGCCGCTGAACGAGTGGCCGAACTGGTGGCCTGCCACCTTCAGCACGCAGCCGTCAGGTGCCATATTCCCATGGAGGACCACGAGCCCACCAGTCTTGGAGAGCGGCTTGTCGACTGTCGCCACGATCGTCGTGTCCGAGTCATGGACCTCTATCTCAGCAAGGTTCTCGGCAACTGTCTTGCCGGTGACGGTCAGGCAGTCGCCGTGCAGCAGGCCGGCGTCCAGCAGACGCTTCATCACAAGCGGCACTCCGCCAACCTTGTCGAGATCGAACATCACGTGCTTTCCGCCCGGCTTCATATCTGCCAGCAGGGGAGTGCGCATCGAGATCTCGTGGATGTCCTCAAGCGTGAGGTCGATCCCCGCCTCTTGAGCAATCGCCGGGAGATGCAGCGCGGTGTTGGTCGATCCGCCCATCGCAACCACAAGCGTCACTGCGTTTTCGAACGCCTTGCGAGTCAGGATGTCGCTCGGCTTGATGTTGTTTCGGAGCAGGTTCATCACCGCATGCCCTGCGCGGCGTGACGACTCCAGCTTGCGCTGGTCAACCGCCGGCTCGGACGCGCTTCCGGGCAGCGAAAGGCCCAGTGCCTCTCCTATAGAAGACATGGTGTTGGCTGTGAACATGCCGCCGCATGCGCCCGGTCCGGGGCATGCGTGGGTCTCGATTGCCCGAAGCTCCGCGTCGTCGATCTCGCCCGACTGTCTTCGGCCAACCGCCTCGAACACGGACTGGATCTGGATCGTCTCACCGCGCCAGGTGCCCGGCAGGATCGAGCCTCCGTAGACGAACACGGCAGGGATGTTGAGACGGGCGATCGCCATCATCGCTCCGGGCAGAGACTTGTCACACCCGGCAACGGCGACGAGGCCGTCGTAGCGCTCAGCGAAGCAGACAGTCTCGATGGAGTCGGCGATGATCTCCCGCGAGACGAGTGAGCCTTTCATGCCCTCGGTGCCCATGGAGATAGCGTCCGAGACGGTGATGGTCCCGAACTCGAAAGGCGTGCCTGTGGCGGCCTTCACGCCAACCTTGATCTGGTCGACGAGCGGCTTGATACCGGCGTTGCAGGGAGTCACCTCGTTGTGAGTGGATGCGACGCCGACGAACGGGGCGTTGATGTCGTCGTCGTTCAGCCCCATCGCCCGCATCATCGAGCGATGCGGCGCGCGAACCACGCCTTCGGTTGTCTCCCACGAACGCCACTTGCCGGGCGCCCGCTTTTCGGCTCGTCGTTCCGCCAGCTTCTCGGTAGGGTCCTGCGTCGTGGTCATAAGGTGCTCGCCTGGTTTGTTGGGTTGATTTGACTTGCGACGGCCGCGCTGGCCGTCGCTGGCTCTTGAGATCGAATTCAATTGAGGCTATCTATGCCTGCATCGGGACGCAATACTACATTCGAAGGGTAGAGTAGGAACTTCACTGCCGTTCCAGAATGAATCCCAGGCCGCTTGTCCGTAGATGGAAATTTCTCTGCGACAGATGACACCGAACGATCACCGCAATGTCGATGATCTCTTTGCGTACGCGTTCGAAGACAATCCATACATCAGGGCCTTGTTCAGAGACGCCGACACTCTTCGGCCTCTGAGGCTGCTGAACCGGACCGTCGTGAGAGGCAGGCACACGAACGGCATCATCGCCGAGGTTGATGGCCGGCCTGCTGGCGCGATGCTGTTCAGCGATTCGCCCCAGTGCGAGCCGGATGGACTGGATGGTTACCGGTTCACACTGGACGCCTTCCGCGCCCTCCGATGGAGAGTGGTCCGAGCGGCTCGCATCATGCGCGCTCTCGGCAAGAATCACCCCGACTGGCCGCACCGCCATCTATCGATCCTCGGCGTTCTGCCCGATCAACAGGGCAGCGGCATCGGTTCCGCGCTGCTTGAGCGTTTCTGTGCTGATGTCGATGCCGAGGGCAAGCACGCCTATCTCGAAACCGATACCGATTCCGCAAAGAGCCTGTATGAGCGATTTGGCTTTCGCGAAGTCAATCGCACAGAGGTGAATGGCGTGTCCTTCATCTACATGTGGCGGATGGCGCGACAATCGACGTCATGAACGAAGAGTTCCTGAAAGTCATGATGAACACGGAGGTCGTGCGCCTGCCCCGGCAGGACCTCGCTACCTTCGGCACAACCGTCGTCACATACAACGTCATCACCCGGCCACTGTACGAGGCCATCGACACCGACAAGCAGCGGGACGAGGCGGTTTTGAGGCGCGGGACGGTGAAGGCGGAGCGGCCGCAGATCGTCACGCCAGGCTATCTGTCCAGGTCTGCTGGCTTCGGAGCCGAAGCGGAGGAGTTCCTGCTTGACCTCATCAAGCGAGGGCATGCCGAAGATCCAGGCCTGCTGTATTCGTACTCGAACGATCCTGCCGGTATGGAGATAGTAGGCGCGCGTCCTGAAGTGCTGGCCGAGCGAATCTCCGCTGAGATCGAGCGCGAATCTCGTGCCCGCGAGGCGGTCATCCTGGGCGTCGATGAACTGTGGGACGTATCGCTGATGAAGTTCATCTTCGACCTCACTAACCGCTCCGCTCCGGGAAACGTCGCCGACCTTATGAGCAATGGCCGCTTCGATACCGACAACGGCATTCCCGCGGATGCCCGCATGAGGATCGATGGATTGCTGCGGCAGATGCAGCGCGGCGAGGTCGAGCCTGAAGCGGTTCATCGCGAGCTTGAGGCGTGGCAGGTCTTCGAGCAGTACGAAGACGTTTTCTTCAGAGCGCTGAGGCTTCGCTAGACCAAAGGCTCTGGCGCCCTCGTGCCAGTCTTGCCAGGCACGCTCCAACGTCAATAGCACTTCTAATTTCCCGCGTTTGTGATTCGAGCGGTAAGATGCCGACGTCAACTCGATTCGGCACCCAGTCATCAAGTCACGGCTCTCCCCAACGCCCGGCGCTCCGGCGCGGAAACGCAGAGCCAATCGCGAACAGGACACCTAAATGAAGATCACCGACCTCAAGTGCGCAATCATCGGCAACCACCCTGTCGTCCGCATCACGACCGACGAGGGCATCGACGGCATCGGCTGCGGCGAGGCGTCCAAGCCTTATCTCAAGCCTCACGTTCTCTTCTATAAGGAATACATCCTCGGTGAAGACCCCCGTGACGTTGAGCGCACCATCCGCCGCATCCGTCGAATGGGCGCGTTCAAGCCATGGGGAACCGCCGTCAGCGCCATTGAGGTCGCGCTCTGGGACATCGCAGGAAAGGCTGCCGGCCAGCCTGTCCACCGTCTGCTCGGCGGGAAGGTGCGAGACAAGGTCAGGGTCTACAACGGCAACATCCGTCCTAAGACAGGCGGCGGATACACGCCTGAGGGCATGGCCAGGAACATGAAGTGGATGAAGGACCTGCCGCACAACTTCTCCATCATCAAGCAAGGCATCGCGTTTCACGGCAACATGGCCACCGAGTTCCCGGACTACTACTACGGAGACGTTGAGCTGAAGGAACGCTTTCCGAAGCGCGGCCGCCTTACCGAGCGCGGCCTGAAGCACACTATCGAGTGTGTTGAGGCGATGAAAGAGGTGCTTGGCGACGAGGTCGGCCTTGCGCTTGATGTCGGTCCTGGCGTGATTCCACAGGACGCCCTCAAGCTTGCGCGTGCTCTTGAGCATCTGAACCTGATGTGGATGGAGGACATGATCACCGGCGACTACACGCCGTTCGTCCTCGCCGACATGTATCGCGACGTTTCGGACAACACCACCACGCCGATCCACACAGGTGAGCAGATCTACCTTCGCCAGAACTTCGTCGACCTGATCGAGAAACGAGCGGTCGATGTTGTTGGGCCGGACCCGCTGGATGTTGGCGGACTTGCGGAGATCAAGTGGATTGCCGAGTACGCGGACCTGCACGGCATCGACATGGCGCCGCATGGCACGCTCGACGGCCTCATCGGTCTCGCGGCGCTGGTGCAGGTCTCGGCGACCATGCCGCAGAACTACATCGCGTTCGAACTGCCAAACGCAGAGGCGGATTGGTGGTACGACATTGTCGAAGGACCAGCGACCGATAAGAACCTCGTAAAGGACAGCCACATCGAGGTCTGGGACGACCCCGGCCTTGGCATCAGGCTGATCGAGGAAGAGACGAAGAAGCACCTGAGAGAAGAGGATGCAGACTTCTTCGAGGGGTAAGGCACTAGTGAGTTACTTGCCAACCTGTCATTCTGAACTTGATTCAGAATCTCTCGGTGAGCCTGGAAGTAAGGTCAGATCCCTCCGCTGCGGTCGGGATGACAAAAAGATGTGGCCGCGATGACAGAAGCTGCAGCAACTCCCTACCCCCTCTCCCAGATCCGGATACCCGCTTGCGGGCGTGGGTTGAGGTGAGGGTCTTTTCGGCTAACCTAGACAACTTGATCTCTCAAGACGAATAACCCACCCTCTAACTCCCTCCCATATAGGAGGGAGAACGCCCTGCCATTCTGAATCAAGTCCAGAATGGCAGACAGCGACAGCTCTAGATAAAACAAGGCTGCGATTTTCACTCCAGAAAATCCCGTAACGAATCCAAAAACAGGAGAACACCTAATGCCAGGCAAGGTTAGATACGGACTTATCAGCACAGCGCGCATCGGCTTCACGGCTCACGTGCCCGGCGCCGCCACATCGGAAAACTCGGAGATCGTCGCCGTCTCCAGCCGGAGCATCGCCAGCGCCGAAGCCGCAGCGAAAGAGCACAACATCCCACTGGCGTTCGGCTCATACCAGGAGATGATCGACTCCGATGAGATCGACGCGGTCATCAACACCCTGCCGAACTCCATGCACCACGAATGGACCATAAAGGCAGCCGAAGCTGGCAAGCACGTGCTCTGTGAGAAGCCGCTCTCGGCCACCATGCGCGAGGCGCGGGAGATGAAGGCAGCCGCCGACGTCAACAACGTCGTGCTGGTCGAAGCGTTCACGCCCCGCTGGAACAAGCAGCTAGTCACAGCCCGCAGCCTCATCGCAGACGGCGAGATCGGCGACGTGATCAGGCTCGAAGCCGGACTTTCCTTCACCGTCACTGACCCTGACAACATCCGGCTCAGCAAGGAGCTGGCTGGCGGTTCGCTGATGGACGCCGGCTGCTATGCCGTCTATGCGGTCCGCTACGCCATGAGCGCGGAGCCGACTCACGCCATGGCCTTCGACCGCAAGTCCAACGGCATCCCCGTCGACACCACGATGAACGGCTTTCTTCAGTTCCCGAACGGCGGAGTCGGCTACGTCTGGAGCAGCGTCGAGGGTCCGAGCGCGCGCTTCTTCAAGGCGGTCGGGACGAAGGGCGAGATCGAGCTTGGCAATGCCTTCGATGAGAACGAGCCGCTGGTCGTAACGATCGGCGACAGCGAGCCTCGTGTGATGGAACTGAGCAGCACGAACCGCTTCCAGGTACAGCTCGACGAGTTCTCCGAGTGCGTTCTCAACGGTAAGGAGCCGGAGTTCCCCGCAGACGACGCTCTTCGTAACATGGCGTCTGTGCTGGCGCTCTACGAGTCAGCAGACACCGGCAAGGCGGTAGCGGTAGAGCAGATCTAGTCGCTCGCCTTCTTACGACACCACCCAGCTCAGCACCGAACAAACCGCATGAAGATCACTGACATCCGCACATTCGCCTACCGAATCCCTACTGGCGCGTCCGCCTCATCTGTTGGAGCGCCGCAGGCCAGTAAAGAGGGCTCTCCTTCGCACGGCCGCACCGAGGACAGGCCACCGATAGACGACTTCGGCGACTACTTCATCGACCAGTCGGCGTTCACCTCCATCTACTCGCACCACCACGAATCGACCGTTGTGCGGCTTGAGACAGACACTGGAATCGTCGGGTGGGGAGAGGCGCAGTCACCCGTCGCCCCTCGCGTTACTCGAACGATATTCGAAGAGCTGATCCGCCCCCTCGTCATTGGCCGAGACCCTTTCGACATCGAGGCGATCTGGACCCGCGCATATGGCGCGATGCGCGAGCGCGGCCACCCGACGGGGTTCTACATCGATGCGCTCGCAGGCATGGACGTGGCGCTGTTCGACATCGTCGGCAAGGCCACCGGCAAGCCGGTTCACAAGCTGGCTGGCGGGCGCTACCGCGACAGGATTATGCTCTACGCGGGGATGGGCGGGACCGATCCGCAGGAGGTTGCTGACAAGGCCGAGTATCACGTTGGCCATGGCTACAAAGCGCTGAAGCTGCACCTGCTAGTGGACCGCGATGGCGTAGCTGACATCGCGGCAGCCGTGCGTGAGCGCGTCGGGCCTGGCATCAAGCTGATGGTCGATGTCCACATGCGGCAGACCGTCTCCAGCTCGATCGAGCTTGGACGCAGGCTGGAGGCGCTCGACTTCACATGGCTCGAATCGCCGATCGATCCTTCAGATATCGCTGGCCAGGCCGAGATCACCCGCGCGCTGGACATGGCGGTTGCGATAGGGGAGTGGAGCCGCACGCGATACGAGATGCGTGAGGCGTTCGAGAGGCGGGCCTACGACATCGTGATGCATGACATCGGGCGCACCGGCATCACCGAGGGCCATCGCATAGCGACGCTTGCGGACACCTACAACATCCCTGTTGCTCCGCATGTTGGCGGTGGCGGAATCCTGGCCGTGGCGGCGACCGTCGAGTTCTCGGCATCGTGCCCCAACTTCATGATCATGGAGCACAGTCACGACGCCAACGCGATGAAGGCGGCGATCCTCAAGGAGCCGTATGAGCCGGTAGACGGCTACTTCCATGTCTCAGACACGCCGGGCCTTGGCGTCGACGTGGACGAGGACAGGCTGGAAGAGTTCAAGTTCCCGGAGTAGCAAGCGCCAAGTCTTGTTCAAGGTCCAGATTCTTGCTCGGCCATTCATCCCAGAAGGTTTGGTCGCTCTTAATCAAAGCAGCGTCTATGACACGGGATCGCAACCGTTGAATCCTTTTGATTCTTTGTCTGGAGAAGATCCAGCGATCGGCCCGTTCAGCCAACAGCATTTGCATCAAGTCTGTTCCGCGGCGGTTTAGCTGTATGAAATCGGGTTTAGACGTACCTATTTGAGTATGAAGCAGCAATTTGGGCGATAGTGGGATGATCAGATCTGTTCCCTTGGATCCCCATCCACCTTTGAAGTCATGTTCGACAGGTGAATTGAAATTCAGTTTCATCGCAGGGCAATCGCTAGTTATCCACTCAATCGGCCCGCAGGGTATGAGTATCGACCACTTGTGTTCATACAGAGCTTCTATTGTATGGGTCAATAAGTGAGTGATTTGGTCGATCCACATAGATCGCCCAAGAATAGCTTCAATTCCAATTGATCCAAGGCGATTATTCGCCTTTTCACCACGATCCACTACAACGCGAAAACTGTTGCCAAATCCGGTCGCATCCGATCGATTTCTGCCAACAGGACGTTCCCTGACTCCTCGTGAAATCTCATTGATCGATTCATCTAGTACTTCGTTGATTAGATCTGGGATCTCTCGATTCCATCGTTCCATCGAATCGGCGAAACTGGTCGGCGTTCTAACGTCTTGGCAAGCGAAATAGGCTGCAAGTGATCGCCAATCTAAGTCATCGAGTTGCGCTCCTGATTCGAGCTTGTCAATCACACGAAATGCTGGCTGTTCGAACTCTTGGGAGAGCCACCGTTCAAGTTGATCAGACTCAATGCCGTCGATCGTTTGCGTATACAGATCTCTGCGGAATGCAATGCCGCGAGTTGACTTAGATTCCCATAGTGGGACATCCGTATGGGAGACAATGGTTCTAAACGCCTGAATCTGTCCCCAATCGTCTGTCCACTTTCGAAGAGCAGCTTGGGGTACAAAGTGATTGTCGTGAGTTACCTGTTTCACAGAGCGGAATCCGAGCCTAATCAAGAGCAAGGTCGCATCATCACATTCAATGCTACGGGACATATCGCGTAGCGCCACATGGAGATGTCACTAATTTCTACCACGCCAGGCCTCGGCGTCGAGGTGGCCGAGGACAGGCTCGAAGAGTTCAAGTTCCCGGAGTGAGAAACCCACTCCGGGAACCTGGTTAGTTCATCAGTCGGCAGCCGTTGCTATGACGGCTCCAGCGATCATCGCATCGATCCAGCCGTTCGCCGCTGCGCCGTTCATGGAGAACGCGATATTCTCTGCGTCACCCACGAGTCGGGAGGTTACGATCCCGACGACCTTGCCTGAAGTGGTGACGAGCGGCCCCCCGCTGTTTCCAGAGTTCACAGCGGCATCGGTCTGAACCCAGACAATAGCTCTTCCCGGATCCACGATCAGCGCAGAGATCACTCCTCGCGTGACGTTGAGCGATTCGGCTCCTAGTGGGAACCCGAAAGCCACGGCATCCAACCCGAGGTCGTCGTCGCTGACAGCAGCGAACTCGACGACCGCATGTCCTGAATGATCGATCTTCAGGATGGCAAGGTCGTGGAGCATGCTGCGGCCGATGATCTCAGCGTCAAACGTCTCTCCGCCATCAACCGTCACAGTCACGCTAGTGGCGTCCACGATCACGTGGTTGTTGGTCAGGATGTAGCCGTTGTCCCGCACAAAGAAGCCGGTTCCCGACCCAAGGTCGGTCTCGATTTTGACGACGGCCGGCCGAATCGACTGTGTCAACTCCTGCGTGTTCAACTCCTCCTCGCCGACACTCGACGGAATCAGGAGAGAGTCGATATTGACTGTCACTCCCGTCTTACGCGGAACCCATGTTGGTGCGGCATCAATAGTCGAGTTGTTGGTCAGCTTCTTAAGATTGCTGCCATCGGCATCCATGATGTAAATCTCGTTGTCGCCATCGCGGGCCGACGAAAAGACGATCTTTGTTCCATCCGGACTCCACCATGGCCGATGGCCGGTATCCGTGCCATCTGTCAACTGCTGGATGTCGCTGCCATCCGCGTTCATCACGTAGATATGCTGCGTCCCTGTTCGACTTGACACGAAGACAATCTTGGAGCCGTCAGGTGAGAACTGAGGCAGTGAATCGTTTGCCGGGTCTGTCGTGAGCCGTACTCTCTCACCAGTGTTGACGTCGATCGTGTAGATGTCACCGGCCTGCCCTGTTGGTGTGAAGTCGTACACGACCAGAGACCCGTCCGGGGACCAGCTCGGCGTCCACTCGGTTCCATTGTTAGTTTCGGTTAGCAGTCTGGCATTTCCGCTGTCGATGTCTACAAGGACAAGATCACGGACCTGTTCATCGAAGATGATCATCGCAGCAACAATGGTCTTGCCGTCTGGTGAGATTGCGGCGCTGTTGAATCCAGCGCTTGCGTCTTCAGGGTTTATGAGAATGAGGTCCGGAGAAATCAGGTCTTCGTCGGAAATGTACACGCCACCATTGACTACCCACTCGCTCCAGACCACGCGTCGGCCATCAGGCGTGAACGAAAGCGGGCCGTTGTTGAACGCTCCGAAATTCGTTCTCTTGAGGTGGTTGCCGTCAAGATCCATGAAGTTCCAACGCAGGTTGTCTGAATCAGGCCCCGCTATGTACGCGATCCTGTCGGGGTCTACGGTCACCTCGATCTCGTGTACGATCTCGATACCAGCGTGAGTTGTGGTCAGAGTTACTCCGTCTGAGTAGGTTCCGGGCGTGGTGCCGCTCGAGAACACACCATCGGCAACCGAGCCAGCCAGCCCGTTTGCAGTCCACTCAAAGACCGCCGCGTTGATTCGGTTGCCGAACTTGTCAGCCGCCAGCGCCACCAGATCCTGCTGCTGCTCCATGCCAAGGGTGATATTGCCTGGCAAGAAGCCAACCCAAGAGAGATCAGCCGGAGTGATGACGATGTTCGCGTCGGTATTGAGCGTGATTTCGCCCGCCGTTGCCTCCAGCGATACCGCTCTGATGTAAGTACCGGCGATGGGCGGGGCAGTGTAGACGCCGGCGGCAGAAACGCTGCCTGCGTCCTCACCGCTGGTGGTCCACGTCAAGATCGCTTCCGAGACCTGGTTGCCGTGCACATCCACCGCACTCGCATTGAGGGCCTGCGAATCCCCGGCCTTCACGTTTGCCGGGTCCAGCGTGAGCTGGAATAGCTCCAACGGGTTGAGGTCGATGTCGATAGCGGCGGCAACCTCGACATCTCCTACGGCTGCTGTAACAGCCAGGCCTTCACTGAACCTGCCGGCCAGAGTTCCTGCTGTGAACAGCCCTGAGTTATCAATGCCTCCGGCATCGGCGTCAACGTCAAACGTCAGAACTGCATTGTCGATGACGTTCCCGAACTCGTCCTCAACTACCGACTCGATCTGTTGAGTAGCTTCAACATCGATCTCGACCGCCTCAGGCGTGAGCGTCACCAGCGTCGGTGGGCCCGGGACGATCTCCACCTCAACAGTTGTGTCAACTTCAACGCCATCGGGCGACGCAGTGACCGAGATGCCGTCTGGGAACGTTCCGGCGGTTGTCGATGCCGTCAGGGTGGAGGAGGAAAGCGTACCTGCGCCGGAGCTGGCGGACACCTCAACCCGGGCGTCGCTCAACTCGTTTCCGAACTCGTCGACCGCAATAGCATCCACGTCGACATCTTCGCCAGCTACCACACGTATCGTGCCCGGCATGATCTCGATGCCGTCAAGTGACGACGGTGCGATACTCGACTGAACATCTTCGGTGACCGAGGTTCCAGTGGCGTCCGTAACTGTCACGGAAAGCGTCTGGCTGTTGCTTACAGCTCGTTCCGCGACACTCAGTTCACCATCGTCTCCTACAGAACCCAGCGCGTCGGCCGCATCAAACGTAATTGTCGGGTTCTCAATATCGTTACCAAATTCGTCCTGCGCTGTAACGCTGATTGATACGGCGCCACCGGCGATAAGCGACTCAGGAAGTCCATCAATCTCGACGGATGCGAGAGGTCCGGGAGTAACGGTGAAAGAAACAGAAGACTCGATCGATTCATCACCGCGAATCGATCGGACGGTGGCAGTAAACTGACCGGCGGTGGTGAAAGTCCTGGTCACCGACGCTGGTTGGTCGCCCGTCGTTGTCGCCGGATCTGACCCGTCCGTGAACGTCCACTCTCGACTGTCGACATCGAGGTCGGCGGTGTCGGTAAAGGTGATCTCAAGCGGTGCGGAGCCCGATGTCACGCTGGCAGTGATCGTGGCGATCAGGGTGGGTGGACTGCAACCGAGAGCAAGCAGTATCAGAGCAGCCATCGAGACGAAGATCCCGGCAAAACGCGGACCGCCGGCGCTCAAGTGGCCATCCCTAACTTCGGACCCGGTCTGCAAACTCGCACTGTCTGCCATGGTCGCACCTACATATGCTGCTCGAACCGTGCCGACTTGAATTGACGTGGCATTCTACGCCCATTACTAAAAACCACAATCAATTCGTTAGTGTGGGCGGTTCAGAGAGGCGATACGAATGGGCCATGTGTGTAATTCCTGGACTAATTCTGAATTTCACCGATGTGATTTGCTATTTCAACAGATATTTGAATGCGCCATCTGCGATTGAACCGACGGCCGTTTCCATCGACAGTCGCCCGACGGTAGAGTTGGGCTGCCGAACCTGCAGCCGTGAACATGGAGCAAGCAAAATCGATGACACCAGATAGCCCGGACCTCGCACCCCTTCTTGACCAACTGATCGCCGATCGCGTCGCATCGCGGATATGGGATAAGGACCCGACGCTCTGGCCCCGCGAGTCTGAAGGCGCGGAGCCGGCTGCTGAGATCATGGGCTGGCTGGATCTGCCGGAGCGATACCGCGGAGAGCTCACAGCGATCGAACCGGTCGTGGAGTCACTCAAGAACGCGGGCATCACCGATCTCGTGGTCTGCGGCATGGGCGGCAGCAGCATGACTCCCGAGGTGCTGCGAGTCATCTTCGGCACGCAGCCGGGTGGTATCAAGCTTCACGTGCTGGACACGGTGAACCCTGGAACCATCGGGCCTGTTACCAGCGCACTGCCACTCACGACCACGGCATTTGCCATCGCCAGCAAGTCGGGCACAACCGTTGAGCCGCTCTCGCTCGAGAAGCACTTCCGCCGAGCCCTTGCCGAAGCCGGCATAGAAGACGTAGCGAGC
>JANQIZ010000181.1 GCA_028281895.1 Dehalococcoidia bacterium | reverse complement strand
CCCGTGATCTTCGGCTCGCTGTGCCTTCCAAGTGAGTCGGTCACCTCTACCCAGACTGTCTGCGGGTAGATGTTGAACGACGTCGTCACAATGTCATCTTCGGAGACACCGAGGTCCTTGATGGCGTCGAGAACCGCGGTCATCGCTTCGGCTGCGTTTTGGCGAGCCTCGGCGACCGTCTCTTCCCTGGACTCAACACCAAGGAACACCTTGGCGATATCCGACGAGACGTTGACTGCGCCTGTGCCAGTTACCCAGATTCCAACCTGGCTGGCCTGGTTGCTGTTGTAGACGCTCGGGACGGCCGGGTAAGGCGCGTCTGCGTATCCGACCTCAGCGAATCCACCCCTCGAGGGGGCGACGATGCCGGGATCGATGGACGTGATTCCAGTCGACGAGCCGCTGCCGGAAGTTCCGGTGTTTGTCACGTTGGCGGGCTGTGTGCCGGTATTCGTGGGCTCAGGCGTCCGGTCCGCGGTGCTGCCGCAGGCTATAGCTGCGATGGCCAGAACCGCTACCGCTGCCATGAGGAGCGGGGCCTTTCTGCCTGATAGAAGCTGCTTGAACGTTCTCTGTGTCATCTCGATCTCTCCGCTTGTCCGCTGCTGTTGCCGGGCCGTACTTCCCGGCCATTTGATTGCTAATCCGGTCATCTATTCAGCCGTCGCAGGTAGCTGCGATCTGGCTGCCTTAACTGATAGACGAAACTGATTCCCGATTTGTTCCAGTGATCTGCAAATCGGTGGATATCAGGCGGTGAGCCTTCGCTGCAGGAGCATCCAGGCCCCGGCCATGACCACCGCGAAGATGGCGAAACCGAGTTGGAGCTGCCAGATGGGCAGCGGCACACCTGCCTCTTCATCTCCCTGTTCAGCGACGAAATCACCTGTGTCGATCGAGGCTATCGGGGCATCTTGGTCGAAGAGGTTTGTGGAGGTTGGCAGAGGGAGCGGCGCAGGCATGTCTCGTTCGGCGCTGCCATCGTCGGTTGTCTTCGGATCTTCCTGGCCAAACGTGAATCCTGGATCTCCGCCCTGTGCGCCTGCATCGCTCGGCTCAACCAATGTGGATGTCCCACCACCTGGCATGGGGTCTACTGACTCTGGCAGAGCGCCGACCGCTTCTCCTACCGGAGGCGAAGACGGCTCAGGCATGTCGGTCATCGCAGAACCCTGGGAGCCTGAAGAAGAGGAGGCAGAGTCTCCTGTGCTTCCTCCCGACGCGGGAGCCACAGTTGCCGTGGCCGCCGAGCGAGCTGGAGGATCGGAAGCGAGTGAGCCTTCTCCGGTTTGCACACCGGATTGTGGGCCAGAACCCGACTGCTGCCCACCCGGCAAAACAGGATCGAAATCGGACCCGGAGTCTTCCGACGACATCGCAGCGTTTTCTGCCTGTGCCGATGCCGGGCTCTCATCAGAGCCGGAATCGCTCTGGCGAACCACGTCTGCGAGGTTGCCAACCGCCAGCAGGCCAACCATGGCCGCCGCCGCGATGGCGAAGACCGCTGGAGCCATAGCCATGCGCGATCGCTTTATCCGCACCTGAACCGGCGCTTCGGCCAAGGCAAATGAGCGAGGAGCGGAAGCGGGCTCTATCGAGCGCAGAAGTGAGACTGTGCTGCGAATCGAATCAAGGTCTTCGATCAATCCCTGCTCACCGGCTGCCGCGCGAGACCGGAGCTCTACGAGATCGCGCTCGGTCGCCCGGCCTTCTACATAGGCGTCGGCCGCTTCATCTATGTGATCTGCGCGGCGGAACAGCCGCAGTGGGTTGAACATCACTCTTTCCGGTCTTCCTTGCTATGTAGACGCATAGAGTCCGGTAAATGTTCCGGGTGAGTTTGCAGACAGTCCCTCATGCGTGCCCGCGCCCGGTTCAGCCTCGACTTCACAGTGCCTATGGATACGCCCATGTAGTCTGCCGCCTCGTCGTACTGGTAGCCCTCGATGTCGACAAGCACGACCGCCATTCGCTGATCTTCCGAGAGGTTGCCGAGGCAGTGAGAGATGATCTCGCCAAGCTCAGAGGATTGCGCCCATTCCTGAGGACTGCGCTCTCCCGATTCGATGGTGTTCGAGAACGTCACGATGTTCTCTTCCATGGACGTCTCGGGCCGCCGTTTTGTTCGCCTCAGGTGGTCATAGGTTGCGTTTCTGACGATTCGCATGAGCCACGCCTTGAAGACGCCCCCGCGATACGAGCGCAGGTTGCGGAAGGCCGAGATGAACGCCTCCTGCGCAAGGTCTTCGGCGGTTGCATGGTTTCGCACCATCCGCAGAGCCACGCTGTAGACGGCGTCCTGGTGCATCTCGACCAGCCTGTTGAAGGAATCGAGGTGTCCTTCAAGGCTGAGCTGGATGAGCTTCTGTTCTTCGGGAGATGTCAACTTTGGTGGCCTGGTGCGGCGCTGATACGGGCAGGCGAGAGTCGATCAGGCGATCTCTGCTCAGAGGCTGATCGTATCGTGATAAGGGCCTACACATGGTAGGAAAGTCGGTGCAGACCGTGACGATCTCGTAACTCACCAGCCCTATAATCGCTGAATTGAGGCGCTACTTAGGGAGTGCGCCTTACTGGAATATCTGCTTCAAGAGGCGAGCTAATTGCAGTCGCTCAGACGTTCATTCAGGGACACTGCCGAGACCATCATCGCGGCGGTGGTGATATTCGTCGCGCTCCAGGCTACGACCCAGAGCTTTGAGATAGACGGCCGCAGCATGTTCCCTACTCTCAAGGACGATCAGCGGCTGCTGCTGAACCGGTTTGTCTACGCCCAGTCGCCAATTTCACTGATGGGCGAGGACGGCTACCTGTTTCATGCTCCCCAGCGCGGTGATGTGATCGTGTTTCGCCCTCCGACGAACAGTTCGACCGATTTCGTGAAGCGGGTGATCGGCGTTCCTGGTGACACCGTGGATATCCGTGACGGAGAGGTGTGGGTGAACGGTGAGCTGACTTCTTACGTTGAGGCGTTCACCGATGATCGGCGGTTCTTCGATTATCCGATCGAGGTTCCGCAAGGCGAGTTCTTCGTGCTTGGCGATAACAGGCAGGCTTCGAACGATTCACGCAACTGGGGATACGTGCATGCCAGCGACATCGTTGGCCGCGCATGGTTCCTGTACTGGCCGATGGAATCGTTCAGGATTTTCAGCTAGCGTTTTGCCACGTGCGCTTTCGCTGAACGCGTGAGCGGTAGCCGGGCTCTTTTTGTCCCTCACTCAGAGCTGTGAGCCACGGCCGCCTAGAGACCGAGTTCGTGGAGCCGGTCGTCGTCTATGCCAAAGAAGTGGGCAACCTCGTGGACGACCGTATCTCTCACCTCGTCGATCAGCTCGGTCTCGGTAGAGCAGTGCCGCTCCAATGGACGCTGGAAGATGGTGATCTTGTCTGGCCAGGGCGGGTCGAAGGAAGTGCGTTCAGTGAGCGGCACTCCCTGGTAGAGGCCAAAGAGTGATTCGCCAGGGCCCAGTCCGTGGAAATCCAGCTGCTCCCGTGAAGGCTCGTCCTCAACAGTCACCACCACGTTGTCCAGCCTGTCCCAGAACTCGGCAGGCAAGCTTTCCATCGCCTGCCTCACCAGCTCCTCGAACCGGTCAGCGGAAACACGAACCAAGCCATAACTCCTGTTTCGGCACTGCGACCCGCTAGCTCAGCCCCTGATCTTCTTGAGAGCCTCGACGTTCGGAGCGTCAGGGCCCTTCTTCTCAAAGCCAGGAACTTCGAGATAGAACGGCACATCTGCGAACGCGGAGTGGCCCATGATGTTCTTGAAGCCATCAGAGCCGATCAACCCTTCACCGATGTTGTCGTGGCGGTCCACCGATGAGCCGAGCTCGCGCTTCGAGTCATTAGCGTGGACAGATCGCAGCAGGTCGAGTCCGATCTCGCTGTCGAACTCCTTGATCGTCTCTTCGAGTCCGCCAGAGTCGGCGATGTTGTATCCGGCGGCCCAAACGTGCTGCGTGTCCAGGCAGACCGCGACTCGCGGATCGTCGACGGAGCGAATGATCTGCGCAAGCTCGTTGAACTTCGAGCCGATGTGATCGCCTGAGCCTGCGCTCGTCTCAAGCATGAGAAGCGTCTCGCCGGGAACATCATCAAGGATGCGCTTCATCGAGTCTGTGAACTGTGGCAGCGCTGCTTCAAAGCCCTGCCCGCGGTGACTGGCCGGGTGGAATATCACGCCAAGCGCTCCGAGCTGAGTGGCTGTCTGGAGCTCAGCCGTCAGCGCGGCTACGGACTTCTCCACCAGTTCCGGGTCCGGTGAGCCTATTGCGCACAGGTACTTTCCGTGAACGACGGTTGGCCCCATTCCTGCCCGCTCGGACTCGGCCTTGAACTTCTCAACCTCGCTCTCGGCCATTGGAGGCACTTTCCATGCCCTGGGAGAGGAAGCGAAGATCTGCATGCACTCGGCGCCGATCTCCTCGGCTCTGCCAATCGCCTTCGAGGCACCGCCAGCTGTGGATACATGTGCGCCAATAAGCATCATCGCCTCCCGAATCGCTTTCTCGTACGTTGGCCGTGCCCGGCCGCTTGCGAACGCAAGTCTACCTGCAGGCAGGCGAAACGGGGACGGGAGCTGTCGGAGCTTTGGCTAGGCGGTCTCTGGCTGTCTCCGCACCATGCGGATGGGTGCGCCAAGCACCTTGCCAAGAGTTCCTGAATTCCAGGCGACGAGGAGGTTCGAGGCAACGAAGATCGAGCTGTACGAACCTACGATCACGCCGGTAAGCAGCACGATCAGGAAGTCCCGCAGCGTCGGTCCGCCAAACAGCAGCATCGCAAGGATCACAGTGGCCGTCGTGACGCTGGTGGCAAGCGACCTGGTGATCGTCTCGTTGATCGAGATATTCACAGTGCTTCGGAATGGCCGGTTAGGAGCTATGAGCGAGTTCTCGCGAAGACGGTCAAAGATCACAATCGTGTCGTTTACCGAGTATCCGATGACCGTGAGGATGCCGACGATGAAGATGGCGTTTACCTCGACGCCCATGACCTGGCCAAGAATGGCGAACACGCCAAGGGTGATGGCGACGTCGTGTGCAAGCGCAACGATTGCGGCGATGGCGAAGCGGTACGAGTTATCCACAGACCGGAATGCCCAGACGATGTAGATCATCACGAAGATGGCAGCGATGATCACTGCTGAAGTGGCGTTGCGGACCGTGTCATCAGCTACAGACTTGCCGACGGTCGTCGTGTCGAGGACTGTAGGCGCAGCGCCGATCCGATCTTCGACTGCCGCATTGATCTCCGTGATCTTGCCGTCTTCGATCTCTTCGATGCGAATGAGGAACTCGCCATCGCCAAGTCCCTGGACGACAGCCTCGTCATGGCCTGCGCTGGCGACGGCCTCGCGGACATCTTCGGTTTCAGGAGTGACACCTTCGAAGGCGTAGGTGAAGGTTGTGCCCGACTTGAAATCGATGCCGAGATTGAGGCCCGGAGCGAACAGCAGCACGACCGAGATCACGACGAGAACCGCCGAGATGTATCCAACCACTCTGCCTTTGCCGATGATGTCCATCTAGGCCTCTCCGTCCTCGGCTAGATCGCCGGCATCTGGAACTGGTACGAACAGGTTGGTTCGTGTGCCCAACCCGGTGCGGGCCACAAGCCTCAGCAACAGCCGGCTGGCGAAGAACGCTGTAAACATTGAGAGCAGCACGCCGATGGCCAGCGTTAGCGCAAAGCCCTGCATGATGCTGGTGCTGAATCGATCGCCGAACCAGAACAGGACGAGCGCGACCAGCAGCGTTGAGATGTTGCCGTCACGGATAGACGGCCATGCACGGTCGAAACCGGCGTTGATGGCAGCCAGCAGGCCGCGCCCGGTTCTTAACTCTTCCTTGATCCGCTCTGAGATCAGGATGTTGGCATCCACCGCGAATCCGAGAGAGAGGATCATAGCCGCAGCGCCTGAGAGCGTCATCGTGACCGGGATCATCTTGAATATCGCCAGCAGCACGATGGTGTAGGTCACCAGCATGATGGCCGAGAGCACTCCGGGCACCTTGTAGTAGGCGATCATGAATCCGAGTAGCAGAGCGAGTCCAACAGCTCCTGCGATGAGGCTCTTGCGGAGAGATTCCTCACCCAGCGTCGCGTCTACATTGCGCTCCTGGATCAGCTCAAGGTCTGCGGGAAGCGCACCTGCCCTGAGCTGAATAGCGATCGTTCGAGCACGCTCCGCTGTGAAGTCCGGGCCCTGGATGAAGGCTCGCCCTCCAGCGATTCCCTGGCTGGCTCCCGGAGCGACGAGCTCATTGCCGTCGAGGTAGATCGCCATCACGTCGCGGTTGCGTGCGATGCGGTCGGTCAGCTCGAAGAACGCGTCTGCGCCGTCGTCGTTGAAGACGATGTTGACGACAGGACGTGAGATTCCCGGCTGCGTGCTTGCGAACGCATCTGTCAGATCATCCGGGTCGATGTTGGTTTCCTGCTCGTCGAAGAAGCGCGGGTCGCTGCAGCGGACGTTCGCCCACTCTTCGAGCGTCAGCCCGTCCGGCGGCCAGTCCCCATCGTCGACGTTGTCAGGCTGTGTGACCGGACCGCAGATACGCTCGCGGAACTCGAGGCGGGCAGTTTCACCGATGAGAGCCTTGGCCTCTTCGACTCCGCCTCCAACCGTCCATCCGAGAATATCCCGTGATGGAAGCCAGATCGATAGCGTGCCGAGCTTGCGGATCTCTCGCTCGATCAGATCGAGATCACCTAAGACCACCTCACCGTTCTCGTCTGTCTGCGACTGCATCGGTCCGATGATCGTAGCTTCGAACTGTCCGGCATCAAGCTCTTCGATCTCAGCGCTGTCCCAGCCTGCTGCTGCAAATGCCGCAGTAACCTCGGCGAGAGACGGGACAACTGTCTCCGGCTCCTCAGGCGCAGGTTCTGGCGTGGGCGTTGCCTCGGGGTCTGGAGTCGGCTCGGGCGTTGGCGCCGCCTCGCCCTCTGGAGTCTCAACGATCTCCGGGGTGAACGCGATGAACAGGATCGCAGGGAACTGCTGCTCGATCAGAGGCCGCCAGACCTCCGCCTCGCCCGGTGTGATCACATTTCCGTCTGTATCGAGCTCAGCGGGCCGGATATCGTCCAGCTCAACAGTCAGGGAGAACTCGTCGGAGAAATCTGAGACTTCAGCATCAGGGCGTCCCAGTCCATCAGGAGCAGGCGCTCTGAAGAACTCTTCTAGCTGGCTGGCTGATACCGACCGTGTGCCAAAGGTGCCTCTGAAGTTGATATTGAGAGATGCGCCTTCGCTGCCGGGAATCTGGACGAGGATCCTGTCCGGAGGCTCGCCGAGGGATTGGACAGTCGCCTCGCTCACACCGAACTCGTTGACACGCTCATCAACGATGGTGCGGATAGCGTCGACATCGTCCTGCGAAGGTGAGCCACCGCCTTCAGGCACGACGCGGTAGACAAGATGGGTTCCACCCTGGAGATCGAGCCCAAGGCTCAGACCCAGGAACGAGTCTTCATTGCCGCGTTCAAACGTGTTGTTGAACAGGCTGATTCGGATCTGCGGGATCGCCAGTACCGCTATCGCAACGCCGACGATGACGGTCAGGACGAGGAGTCCGCGGTAGCGAGATATCAAACTTCTATTCCTGCAGGGACGCGAAAAGCGCCGCATCTTGCGCGGCGCGGGATTGAATTACCTTAGCCGGACCAGGCGATCAACTGTGGCGCTTAGGACGAGCACTAACACTGCCTGTCCGGTTCTGGGCCAGCGAGGATTATATCACTGGCCAGGCGCCGGCTGAGCCAATATTCACACACGAGTTGTGTGGAAAGCCGAGTGTTTCAGATACAGCAGGCTGTGGGTTAACCGTCTGTTGGGGAATCGTCCTAGTGTGCCGTTCATCAGGCTGAAGGGCACGAGGATTGTGTGCGCTAATCGTCGCTGTGAGTGTGCACAGCTGGCTCGTGCGCTCCGTCAGACAGGTCGTATGAGGTCTCTGACATCGATGACTCAGCGTTGAGCTGGGACAGCCTGGCGACGGTGTTGAGCACCTCGACCATCTGGAAATCCTGGGGCAGTGTTGGAGCGTGCTGCGCGTAGACCGTGTAGCCGACGTCGTGCCAGTGCGGCTCGTCAGGACTGACGCCCACCTTGTGCAGCTCTTCATGTGCGATCAGGTGATCCAGGAACATGATCCCGTTCAGATGATCTACCTCGTGCTCAATGGCCTGCGCCACCAGCTCCTCTGCGCTCAGCTTGAACTTTCCGCCGTTCACATCGAGCGCACGGGCATCGATCTTCACCGATCTCGTCACCAGACCCGAATATCCGGGCACGCTCAGACATCCCTCCATCACCTGTCTTGAGCCTTCACGGTTCCTGACTTCCGGGTTGATCATGGCGAACGCATCCTGCTCCGGAACCTGGATCGTGATGATGCGCTTCAGCTCGCCAACCTGCGGGCCGGCGAGACCGACTCCGCGGGCGTTCTGCATCGTTGCGATCATGTCGTCGGCCAGCGTGCGCACCGAATCATCGACGCGCTTGATGGGCCGGGCTTTTCGGCGGAGTATCGGGTCGGGGAAGACCCTGATCGGGAGAATGGCCATAGCCTGATTGTCTCAGGCAGCCGAACGTGTTGCCAACTCTCTGCACAACAGATGCGGATATTCACGGTTTGGGTGAGGCGTTCAGCTCCGCTGTACGGGGCATGACATGGGTTGAGCCCGGCATTCAGCGAGTGCTCCGCGAGTTCGGCCCTCGCCTGCCAACGGTCGAAGAACGCCGACTCAGCTTCCTGGATGGCGAT
>JANQIZ010000163.1 GCA_028281895.1 Dehalococcoidia bacterium | reverse complement strand
CGTGGTGAAGCGCCGGGTTCTCGTACTCCCAGACGACATTACCATCCCAGTCGATCTCCCTGGCGAGAGAGGCGTTGCCTCCGAGTGCTCGCAGCCGCTTTTCTATCGGAGCTTCAGGATCCTCCGCAACGTATCGGTCGCCATCCGATTCGCCTTGACGATTCGCGATCAGAAGCAGGTTGCCGTTCTCAAGCAGGCGTCCATAGCCCAGTATCAGGTCGGCATGGTGCCAGCGATGGACGATCAAGCCGTCCATGTCGATCAGGTACGTTGAGTCGCCGCGTAGCGGGCTGAACAGGGTGTAGCCCTTGTAGCTTCGATCGACGATGTGACCGGTCAGTCCAACTGGCCGAAAGGCCGACCATCCCATGGAGTCCTCCCAGGTTTGCGCCAGATTTCTGAAGAGGCCTGCGAAGGTGCGCAGACGAAGTGGAAAGCCACGGCACCTTACCACGGAGGATTCGCCGATCACGGCTCATGTCGATCTGTACTGGCCGTCAGTGCGGCAAAGGTTGCTCGAAGGACATGTGGGATGAGAGGAGTTGAGCCTCAGGCAGCGTTCAGCCGGCGGCGAGCCTGCCGCGTCGCAGCAAGCGCTGAGCGAACGGCCATATCGAGCCTGCCGTCAGTCCAAGGCCTGATGATCGTCTCCTGCACGCCCATGTAACGGGCTCTGCGGACAAGCTCAGGAGACCGGCGACCAAGCGCAAGCACGACCGCCATCATCTCGCCAAGTGGATGGCTGGATATCGCCTGCACAACGTTCATGCTGTTCATATCTGTGAGTGTGCTGCCAAGGACAACGAGCTTGGGCCGGCGAGCTGCCAGTGCCTCTACAGCCTCCTGGCCTGTAGAGAACGCCGCAACTTCGTATCCAGTGCGTCCAGCCACGGTAGCTATCTCATCGAGCGACTCAGGCTCGCTGTGGGCAACGATCGCCAGGTTCTCCAACACGCCTCCGGATTCGACCGATGCTGGTGTGGGAGCATCCACATGAAGGGTCTGGACGTTGAACTTTGAGACGCTGCTGGCGGCGTCTGCTGGTGCCGTACTACTGGCTGATCCTCCGGTTTCGGCAACGCCAAGTGAGACCACATTCGCACCTGCGTGAGACATCGTCGGCAGCATCACCTCCGCAGCACGCAACTTCAGGTGCTTCGCAACTCTGTTGAGCAACTCGCGGAAACCGGTGTCCTTGAGCACATAGTCACTGGCGCCGCGCTGGATCGCCAGCCTGATGTCCACCATCTCATCCACGCCACTGAACATGATCACCGGCACGTCTGACTCATGCCTGATCAGCGTGCACACATCAATGCCCGACATCCGCGGCATCTTTATATCCAGCAACACGATGTCAGGCTTCCACTCCCTGAAGAGCGTTATGCCCTCGCGTCCATCAACCGCATCCCGCACCTCGTAGCCCTGGCCTTCGAGCGCTATCTGCAGACCGGAACGGACCTCTGCTGAGTCTTCGACGATGAGTACGTTGGATTTCATGCTGCGGTCACTCGGGAGATGTCCTGGTGCGGATGCGCGTGTATGCCTGTGAGTTGAGACTACTCGCCAACGGTCGATATGACTGCGGCAGTGTCACGATGCGAGATTGGCGTAATCGTCCAACCACCGGTGCTAGACTCCGCACCTCCGAGTCCGTGCAAACCCTGATCAGCGACGGGTGAGTCCAGATGAGCGCAAGATCGGATGTCGTAGTTGTCGGCGCAGGGGTATTTGGCCTTGCGACTGCCTGGCAGGTCGTCCGTTCCGGCCGCTCAGTGACGGTGCTGGATCGTGCTCCGGTGGGAACAGAAGCTTCCGGCTGGGCGCTTGGACGTCTCGACCCGCTGCTCCGAGGCTCTGGATCGACAGGGACCGTGGAGCGTGACCTGCCAGCCGAGCAGATAGCGAAGCCGGAGGCGCAGCAGAAACTCGCTCTCGATTCGTACCAGCTTCACCGGGAGCTGACTCCACAGATCGAGGAGATCTCTGGCATCGATGTGCAGGTGGACGAGCAGCCCACGCTGCAGCTCTTCTATTCAGAGCAGGAGCGCTCTGCAGGCGCCGACCTTGCCTCAGCCTGGAGCTCGATGGGCTTTCCCACGGAGCTGATGTCGCAAGGTGAAATAGCGTCACTCGACTCTCGAATCCTTGCAAGGCAGTTCGGTGGCGCGCTTGTAAAAGGTCCCTACTTTGTTGACAGCCTGCGCTTCGTTCGAGCCCTGGCATCCTGCGCCCGTCACGAGGGCGTCGAGCTTGAAACAGCATCTGTGACATCTGTTGAATCGACTTCAGACGGAGCGACCGTACACACAGACCAGGGTCACTACGAGGCGGCCACAGTGATCCTCGCAGCGGGCCCGTGGACGCCCGGGCTTTCAGAGCCACTGGGCGTCGAGATCCCTGTGCACCCATCAAAGGGCGAGATCTTGCGTCTTCAGCCAAAGTCAAGCGAGAGATTTGGCGTTCATGTCCATGGACCTTGCTCTCTGGTGAACAAGAAGGACGGGCTCGTGTGGGTGGCTGCGACGGCGGCAGAGGTCGGCTTTGATAGGACACCGTCTGACGCGGCAAGAGAGCAGTTGTTGGAGAATGCCGGGAAGATGATGACCGGCGCAGATGACTGGCCCATACTGCAGCACACTGTCTGTTTCCGTCCCGCCACTCCCGACGATCTGCCTGTTGTGGGCGCGATATCCGACAACGTGATCGTTGCTACTGGAGGTGGCGGCAGTGGGATTGTCCAGTGCCTCTACGTTGGTCAGCAGGTCTCAGCGATGCTTGAGAGCGCATCACCAGAGCCGGACTCGGAGTTGATCTCGCTTCGGCGCTTTGTCTAGGTTCCTGATGGACCGAATCGCTCGGTCCTGATCGAGTCTGCTTCGAGTCCTCGTTCCACCAGCGCCGATGCTACCGACTCAACAAATGCCGTTGGCCCGCACACATAGCTGAGCCTCGGCGCGCCAAGCTTCTCGATCACCTCACCGAGCATCTCGTCGTCAACGCGTCGCTCGTATCCCGACCATCCGTCAGGTCGCTGCCGCGTCAGGGTGAAGTCAACCTGCAGATGATCGTCCTGCGCGGCCATGCTCTCCAACTCTTCCCTGTAGATAACGTCGTCCAATGACCGGCTCGAGTACAGGAGAAGCACCGGGATATTGAACGCAGATGAGGCGGAACGGTGACGAAGCATGCTCATGAGCGGGACGATTCCAGACCCACCCGCGATCAGCAGTAGTGGACCGCCTTCTGTTGATTGCCATGTGAACGGGCCGCCTATCGGCCCTCTGATCTCAAACTGATCGCCTGCTCGAACCACCTCGTGAAAGTACGGAGATACTTCGCCGTCCTCGATCAGCTCGACAGTAACCTCCAGGACTCCAGAGTCTTCCGGCGGCGATGCGATCGAATATGACCGCTGCGCCTGGTAGCCGTCTGGAGCCGTGAGCCTGATATCGATGTGCTGTCCCGGCCGGAACCTGCTGATGCCAGGGGCAGATAGCACGAAAGTCTTCGCCCGGTCGGTCTCAGTCTTCACCGCCTCGACGGTCGCTATCTGCCATCCTGTAGTCAAGATCCGCTCACCGAGCTAATCACCGATGTAGCGCTGTTCTTTCCAGGGATCGCCATACATGTGGTAGCCGTATGCTTCCCAGAATCCGGGAGCATCCTGCTCCATGAACCGCAGTCCGCGTATCCACTTCGCAGACTTCCAGAGGTACAGGTGCGGAACGAACAGCCTGACAGGGCCGCCATGGGCAGGCTCAAGTGGCTCACCGTCATACTCGTATGCGATCAGCGCCTTGCCGTCCAGGAGATCCTCTGTTGGCAGATTGGTCGTGTACCCGCCATCGGAGTAGGCCATTACGTAATCGCCCGGCGGATCGGTTATTCCAGCAGCCTCGAACAGGTCATCGATCGAGACGCCTCGCCAGTCAGTGTCGTGCTTTGACCATTTAGTCACGCAGTGGAGGTCAACATGCATGTCCGTGGCAGGCAGCGACTTCAATTGCTCCCAGTCCCACTTGCCAAGAACCTCGCCGTCAGACTCGAAGGTCAGATCCCACGTCGCCAGGTCGACTCGCGGCGTTGGGCCAGCGCTCAGTACCGGGAAACCATCTTCCAGATACTGTCCGGGCGGAACCGGGCGCGACGCCTCAGGCCGTTTCTTTCCGAAGAACCCTCTACTGAGCATGATCGCTGGCCTTCCTGACTACCGGGGTTTTGAGAGAAAACGCGAACCGTGGTCCAAAGGTATATTCATTCTCCACCAGAAATCTCATGGAACGATGAACTGTGGAGAGATGTAATGCTACTTGAAGGCAAGGTCGCGATAGTCACGGGAGCCGGGAACGGGATTGGAAGAGCGATAGCCGAGCGCTGCGCAAGAGAAGGAGCCGCGGTCGTTGTCGCTGACATTGAGGAAGGCCCCGGCAAAGAGGTGACAGACTCGATCAAATCATCAGGTGGCAGGGCGATCTTCCAAAAAACCGACACCTCCGACTCTGACTCTGCCAGGGCTGCTGTAACTGCGGCCGTCGCAGAGTTTGGAACTGTGAATGTGCTCATTAACAACGCGGCTGCATTTGTGTTTGGAACCGTCGAAACGGTCACTGATGACGACTGGCAGCGCGTCTTTGGAGTGAATGTGATCGGCTACGCCAATATGGTTCGCGAGAGCCTTCCTGAGCTCAGAAAGAATGGAGGCGGTTCGGTCGTGAATATCGCCTCGGTCTCTTCGTTCATCGCTCAGCCTGAGTTCGTTCCGTATAACGCCTCCAAAGGCGCGGTCGCCCAGCTCACGCGGTGTCTCGCGATGGATCTCGCCAGTGACAACGTGCGAGTGAACGCCGTCTGTCCGGGATCGATCAAAACGAGAGCCGTTGACAAGCACATCGCATCGCTCGGCCTGGACCCGGAAGAGGCATACGTCGAGTTTGGGAAAGATGCGCTTCTCAAGAGAATGGGCAGGCCCGAGGAGATCGCAAACGGCGTGGTCTTTCTCGCCTCCGAGGAAGCGTCTTTCATGACAGGCGCGCACATCGTTATGGATGGCGGCGCGACGATCGACTAGCGCTGAGTCGTTGGCCGTCACACCGTAAGCAACCGAAACCTCAGGCTCCGTTCATATGCCGGAGCAAGAGCATGACGGTGTGACCACGCGCCCAGAACAGAGACACCCCGCACAGCTCGGTTTCACGGCTGTTGAAGTTTCCATATTCATGGTGGCTTCGATGGTCGTGGCGACTATCGCGACCGCAGCCCTGCTGACTCTTGGCAGCGATACGGCCGAGGCGGGAGAGCAGGCTTCTGAAAGAGGCTTCGAGCGAGCGGTTGGTCCGATGCATCTACGCGGCCCGATAGTTGCCACGCGGGGAGATGTCGACGTTGATGGCAATGATGCGATCGATCTCTCCGGCAGCGACATCCAGGCCGTGGCCGAGCTTCAGCTAATACTCACTGCTGACCTCGCTGGCGGCATCGATCTGACACCGCCCTATACGGCCGACAGCACCGGTTTTGATCCTGATCTCTCGACGAGTCAGATTGGCACTGTGATATCGGTGTCGACCGATAACTTCAGCACATCTTCTGCCGCATGGACTGTCGCGTTTCCGGGAGAAGACGACGGCGACAACATCCTGGAGAAGGGTGAGAGGGCAGAGCTGACCATCTGGCTCCTCAATGAGGATGTGGCTAACGGCTGGTACGACCTTGGCGCGGGTGAGTCTGACCCGTTCATTGATGATTCCGGGGATGCGCTGACCACGAGGGATCTTCTGACGATTCGGATCTCTCCAGATGGCGCGCCCGACACCACGTTTGTTCGAACCACTCCCCTTGAACTGACTGAGAGCATCCTCCTCGAGTAGTCGCGGCATCGTAGAATCCGTCCAGACAGGAACCTGGATGAGCGGAGGATAGCGATGCCGGCGCAACTAACCGATGAACAGGTGAAGCTACTGCGAGAGACGCATCTTGCGCAGATCGTGACGCTCATGACTGACGGCTCTCCTCAGATATCTCCGGTCTGGGTAGATACAGACGGCGAGCACGTGATCATCAATAGCGAGGATGGCAGGGTGAAGGTGCGCAACATGCGCCGTGATCCTCGTGTTGCAGTTGGCGTCTACGATGCAGCGAACCCTTACACGCGGGTGCTGAACATACGTGGCACGGTGGTGGAGATGAGCACGGAGGGCGCTGCTGAGCACATCGACTTCCTGTCAGATAAGTACGATGGCGTGACCCCATACCCCAATCGGTCAGAGGAAAGGCCAAGACTGATCATCAAGATCAGACCTGATCGCATCTACGGTCATTGAACTTCGCCCTGTCGGGTTCTGGTCAGCAGATTCGGGGTTTGATCTGGGTGTGATGGGTGGAGATCACTCATGCGGTTACGCGCGTACGTATGCATCCTGACTCTTAGCCAACCACATCTGTTGGATAAGAGGACGTCATGGCACGACGCATCAGGCGAATCAAGAAGATCTCACACAGCAAACGCGTGGTGAAGCAGGATTCAGCACGGCCTGAGCCAGGGTTGCCGGAGGCCCGAGTTGCTACAACGACTCGAGTTCTGATCTCTGCGCCGGGCCCTGTACGCACCATCCTCGCATCAAGAATCTCGGGCTCCGATGAGATTGAGCTTGCGGGTGTTGCTGAGAACGAGTCCGCAGCCGTCGAGAAGATTCTCACCGAAGACGCCGACGTTGCCGTCATCTACATCCATCAAGGTGAGATTCTCAATGGGCTCGATATTGCCCGCAACGTGTCACAGGCGAGCCCGGACGCCGGGATTCTGATGCTGGTTGACGAGCTTGAAGGGATCGACGTTCGACGCCACTCAAGGCGCTTCGGCACAGCCTGGTCCTATGCAGCCGCAGACGGCGTTAAGAACAGCGGCGAGAGGTTCCTCCAGATCGTGCAGTCGGTTGGACGTGGCATTCAATGGATCGATCCGGACTTGAAGCCTGTTCTTGAAGCTATCTGGCGCGTCGCTGAACAGGGCAGAGACATGGATGCCTCTGCAACGGCAGAGAAGATGGCTCTGGGGGAAGCGGGAGCAATGCCTCCACAGCGTCCCGACGGTATCCAGACGATGCAGGCGGGCAACAGTGGCGTTGGCAACAGCGGCTTCGGAGTCCGGAAAGCCGGATAACCGTCCACCGTCAGCCTGTACCCCGTCTTTGAAATCGGCGCCTGAGCCGTTATCTCGTCCAGGCTGCTTGTCCTCATCCTGCATAATCCGTATTGCCGTTCGATATGCAACGGCTTTGGCTGGATCAATGGAGGAGCATGATGGGATACCCGATCGTCCACTTCGAAATTATGGGCAAGGATGGCGAAGCGCTACAGGACTTCTACTCGAACGTCATGGGTTGGAAGATCGATGCCAACAACCCCATGAACTACGGCATGGTAGACACAGATGCTGGAAGCGCTGGCATCGCCGGCGGCGTGGGACCGACAGAGGACGGATCGAGCCAGGTCAACATCTACATTGAGGTGCCAGACCTTGAGGCAGTGCTTGACCAGGTGCAAGCCGCAGGTGGCAAGGTCGTCATGCCTCCCATGGAGATCCCGGACATGGTTACGTTTGCCCAGTTCTCGGACCCGGCAGGGAACGTCATCGGACTGGTGAAGTCATACTCGTAGCAGCGATTCGCCTGCGAGCCTAGTTGCTGAGCTTGCCTGCAGCGTCAGCTATGAACATGGCGCCACCCGCGATCAGGGTTATGAACGCGGCCATCGAGCCGGGCAGGCTGAAGATCAGGAATTTTGGCAGATACTTGACCGTGAAGGAGATCGCGAGGAGGCCCCACATCAGGGCATCGATCCACTCCTCGTTCTGGACCTGGATCGCGGCCATCACGATGAAGATAGCGCTGGCGGCATAACCCCAGAGTGATGGCTTATACAGGAATGGCATCTGGCCCTCCGGCCGTTCCCGCAGATGGCAAGGTGCCCGGCAGTTTGTAGCTGCCGGGCACGTTCTCCCCCCTGCCGGCGGTAATCATCTCGTTTAGTCCATTACGTAAGAATCACCAGTTGGTGATCGATCCATCCTCGCGCCTGAGGCGTGGTGGCCATCCGTGCGGCTCTTTGTATGCTCGTTCAGCGACATCCATATCGATGTCTACGCCCAGTCCAGGCACATCCGGACACCACGAGTATCCATCTTCCCACTCGATCTGTTGAGGGAACAGCTCGGTCGCGTAGGTCTTTGGCGCACGCGGCATCTCCTGCACGCCGACGTTAGTCGATGCCATCGTCAGTGAGACACATGCGGCAGCACTCACCGGACCGAGAGGGTTGTGCGGAACGATATCGATGTAGTGCGTCTCCGCCCAGTGCGTGATCTTCAGTGCCTCGGTAAGACCACCGACTATGCACAGATCGATCCTGGCATAGTCGATCAGCTCCTCTTCGATCACTTCTCGAAACGACCACTTCGAAGCCCATTGTTCACCAGCAGCAATGGGCAGGTTCATCTGCCTTCGCAGGTTTCGGTAGCTCCCTTGATTCTCAGATCGGATTGGATCTTCAATGAAGAAAGGCTTGAGCGGCTCCATGTCCTTCGACATCTGCACCATATGGGCCGTGTCCAGCCGGGTGTGTACGTCGAAGCACATCTGGATATCCGGTCCAACCGCCTCGCGCACGCGTGTCATCTGGTCGACGGCCATGCGCATAGACTTCACCGGTTCAAGCACGCTGATTCCCGGCGCCTCAAGCTCGCCGCCAGTCTCGGGCTGACCCCACCTGACGAACTTCCAGCCTTCGTCGACAGCCTTTTTGCAGTTGTCGACCAGCTCTTCGACCGACTTGCCCTGGGTGTGCGGGTAAGAGACAACTTTGTTTCGAACCGGGCCGCCCAGCAACTTGTAGACAGGCTTGTCTACCGACTTGCCCTTGATGTCCCAGAGCGCTATGTCGATCGCGCTGATCGCGCAGGTGTAGACCTTGTCTGCTGGGAAGAACCCTGAGCGGAACATCTCCTGCCAGAGACGCTCGGTCTCCCACGGATCAGCGCCGACCACCAGCTCGGCCAGGTGATCGATGGCGTTGCCTATGGCCCGGCCCCAGTTGCGGATGCCGACTTCGCCAAGGCCGTGAATCCCGGCATCAGTGTCGACCCTGACGAAGTAGTAGCTTCGTCCTTCTTCGTCCTGCACAGGCAGGCTGCGAATCTGCGTGACTTTCATGAAATTCCTCGGTTAAGAAACCCGGCTGAATGCTTGGCCTTCATACCCGGCGCAAGCCTACCGGATATCTGGATGCGGGCAAGCCCTTACCCAGACATCTGCGGGCA
>JANQIZ010000158.1 GCA_028281895.1 Dehalococcoidia bacterium | reverse complement strand
GTCATCATCATCACCGTGGTCTCTAAGGAGACGATACTCAGGTTCGTCAGCCGGCTGATAGCTCCGCTGCCTGAGCGATTCGAACAGCGTGGTCTGCGCCTGGCATCCTCGCTTCTTGACGGTCTGACCGTTGTGAACTCACCGAAGGCCTTCCTGATGGTGTTTCTGTACTCTCTGCCGGTCTGGGCCTTTGAGGCGGCCATGTACTATCTGATCGCGCTCGGGTTCGATATTGCGCCCGACAATGGCGGTTCTTTCACTCAGATTGAGTTGATAGCGGCGATACTGGTCTTCACAGCGGCGGCGAACCTCGCGGGCGTTCTGCCTTCAAGCGCAGGCAGCTGGGGTCCGTTCGATTTCTTTGGGGCAGCAGCGTTGATCGCGCTGGGCGTTCCCAATGGCGTGGCGTCCGGCTTTGCGCTGACGGTTCACGTGGCGCTATGGGTGCCGGTCACTGTTCTGGGAGCTGTGCTGCTGCTCGCCGACGGATCGTCTCTGCGCAAGCTAATGGGCGGAATGCAGCGGGACCGCAAACAGAAAGAGGCGAAAGCAATAGATTTGTCGTGAGTCGATACGCCATCGTCTCGCCCGACGAAGATCCTCGTCTTTGGGATGTGCGGGTAACACCCGGCAGCAACGCCACGATCCACTTAGGATTCGCTGTATGTCGAGCCACTTAAGCCCGAAAACTGCATATGCCCTTGCCGGTGCCGGCATCTTGCTCATTGCGGTCGGACTTCGTTTCTTCAACCTTGGGAGCACGAACCTCTGGCTGGATGAAGCGGTCTACGCAGTCAACTCCTTCGACGACTTCGACACATTGATGGACCGGACGAGGGATAGCAATTCATCTCCGATAGCGCTGCCTTTCCTGATCTTCGTATTTGGAGACTTGCTGCGGGATTCATTCTGGATACGCGTGCTTCCTGCGCTGTTCTCCATTGCGAGCATCGTCGTCTTGCTTCTGCTTCCGAGGGTTGGAGCCCCTCGCATGACCGCGTTAATCGCCGCGGGGGTAATGGCGTTCTTGCCAGCGCAGATTAAGTACGCTCAAGAAGTGCGGGAGTACAGCCTTTCCGTGCTTGCGACCTCAGTTCTGGTGTACGCGATGCTGAATCTGAGGAACCAGCCGAGTCATCCACGCGCTGCTTTTCTTGCCGCTATCGTATTTCTCACTCCGTTTCTTTCATATGGCTCAAATTTCGTTTCGGTAGTCATTGTTCTGTTACTTGGATTCAGCGTGTATCGAGGCAGGATCAGTCCCTGGCACTTCGCTGTGGTTGCTGGCTCTTTCGGACTTGGCGCCTTCATTTCATATGCCCTGACCGCTCAGTACCAATCGGAGGTCAGGCAAGCCGATTATCTTGCTGCCGGATTTCCACCGTCATCATTCACCGCATATCCCCAGTGGCTCGTTGAGAGGGGAGCTGCCTATTTCCGATTCCTGTTGGGATCGCAGGTGATCGTGCCTATATTTGCGCTACTCGCTGGCTCATACGCCATTGCATCAGGATCTGAGCTATTCAGACGCAATAGAGCGCAGCTCGACGATTGGATCCATAGACACACGATTCTTGTTGTGCTGGCCATATTGATGGTCATTCTGATCATCGCGGGCATTCTTGAGCTGTACCCATTCAATGGCGTTCGGCAGCAACTATTCGCGGCGCCACTGGTGGCTCTCGTGTTCGCCAGCAGTCTCATGTTCGCTGCTCAAAAGATCTCGGAATGGCAATCGCACAGGTCAAGCGCCAGGCTGCAACTGCTGACGGTCGCACCGGTTCTAAGTGTGCTCTTGCTGCTGAGCATTCCGGACTTGAGGCAAGCCTACGAGGAGATTGAGGATATCGACGGGCCCGTGGCATCCATCGACTCGCTCCCCGATGAGAGTGTGTACGTTTACTACGGAGCGGTACCAGCGGTCCGATTTCACCACCATGAGCGCAATTTCGTACATGGAAGCGCGCTTCGAGGCGATATAGAGCAGATGGCGGCGGAGGTGACCACGCTAATCACTGGCTGCCAGGTAGCACTGCTATTCACGCATATTCACGAAGACGAAGATGAATTGCTAATCGGATCACTCACTTCGTCAGGTTATGAGGTCGACTCAGACCTGGAGTTCAAGAACGCACGGCTGACCACGCTAGATCGATGTCCTTTGTAGTGCCTTGCCGAGCTTCACAAGCTTCAGCAGTACGTGCTCGAGTGCTTGCCAGGAACTGGTGCTCTGGTCACGTATCATGGAGTAGGCCGGGTGCACTCGCCACACTACGCCACATCATGACCGATCAAGTCCCCCCTCTCACCACGCGCGCACCGGAGCCATCATCTTGAACATCGGAATCATTGGCGCTGGCGTCGCCGGGTTGACCGCGGCGCACGACTTCTCAAAGGTCGGCCACAGCGTAACCGTCTACGAGTCCGCGCCATTTATTGGCGGACAAGCCTCGACGATCGAGGTCGGTGGCGGCAGGCTTGAGCGCGGCTACCACCACCTTTTCACAAACGACACCGACATCATCGACCTGAT
>JANQIZ010000100.1 GCA_028281895.1 Dehalococcoidia bacterium | reverse complement strand
ACGGTCGTGCCCGGGCGCAGGCTTGTTGTTGGCGAGCTTATCCAGAAGGCGATCCATGTCCGACTTGAACTCCGCCACGTCCCTGAACGCCTCGATCTTGTACGCCATCACAAAGAAAGAGTAGCTGCGGTCAGCGATGAAGCCGGGTCCGTTTCCTGACAGGATTCCCGACATGATGTCGGCGATCGCAGCGAAGCCGTAGCCCTTGTGACCGCCGTTCTCGCGAGTGCCGCCGAACGGCAGCATCCGGAAGTCGCCGAAGTCTGGAACATCGACGGGCTCCATGATCGGCGTGCCGTCCAGCTCTGCGATCCATCCTGGCTCTACCTTTGATCCGATGCGCCGCGCAAGGAGCAGCTTGTTTGCTGCAACCTGCGTTGTAGCCACATCGAACACGAACGGCGGGTGCTTGTCTGCCGGAACTCCCCACGCTATGGGCTGCGTCCCGAAGACAGGCTCGGAGCCGAAGATCGGGACCATCGCGCCGCCGCCTGCTGAGACCATCGCTACGCCGATCATGTCCCGCTCGATCGCCTGCAGCGTGTAGTAGGCGAGCATGCCGAAGTGCTTGGTGTTCTTTACGGCAACAGCGCCCATGCCGTGCTCATCTGCCTTGTCCATGGCCAGCTCCATGGCTCCAGGACCGATGTGGATGCCGAGGCCGCGGTCGCCGTCCCACGTGGCGGTTGTGCTGGATTCCCGAACCGTCTTCACATCAGGCCGCGGGTTGTACGAGCCGTCGCCGTAGCTTGCGATGTAGTTGCGGAGCATGTTCGAGATGCCATGGCTCTCGCAGCCGCGCAGGTCACTCGTTATCAGCACATCGGCGCTCGAAGCAGCTTCGTCAGGCGGCAGTCCCATCTTCTCGAAGACAGCCGTCGTGCCTGCCCGCGCCTTCTCTTCTGTGACCATCACCTGGTCTTCTTCCGGCACGAGAAACTGCTTCAGCATTGACTACCTGCTTTTCGAGTTGATGGCGTAGAGAGGCGCGGCGTTCGGGCCACGCCCGAGAATCGAGCATCGAATTGGCGGATTCTAACTCCAAGTCGGACGCATGAATGGAGTGCGGGCCAGCGCGTTCTGGGCGTTCTGGCGGGAGTCCTGTTAAGGCACCAGGACGCTCTGGATGTCGTCCTGAGGAGTCATCAGGCGAGTGAGTGTCGCCTGCATCTCTTCGAATCCGATGAAGCTCAAATCGTCGATCATCGGGCCCGCGACAACTTTGCCCTGCTCCATCAGGTTGAGCACTATCTGCCAGTCTTCGGGCGTCGATCCGTATGACGCCTTCATCTCGACCTCGCGGCCGATCCACTCGACAGTAAGCAGAGGAACGTCTTCCCATGCCATGGAGATGACGGTGACCTGCCCTCCCCTGCGCACCATCTCAAGCCCCTGCTGCAGAGTCGGCTTTGCCGCCGCGCAGTCGAACGCGAGCGGCACGCCGAGGCCATCGGATAGCTCAACGATATTCGAGACCACATCGGTGTTGATGGGATCAAACACTTCAGTCGCTCCGAGGTCGCGTGCAGCACTTGCCCTGGCAGGAGCAGGCTCGGAGACGTATACGGCGCTCGCTCCACCAGCCTGGAGCACCTGCTGGGTGAGCAGGCCGATCGGCCCTGCTCCCATAACAACCACCTGGTCGCCGATCTTGAATGCGGATCGGCGAACGGCGTGAACTGCGATGGCGCATGGCTCGGTGAGAACTGCCGTCTCCCATGAAACGCTGTCTGGCAGCGGCAGCGGACGCCAGTGATCCATGACCGCATACTCGGCGAATCCGCCCCAGCCGGGGGTCTTGAAGCCGACTGTGCGTGCGCTGTACCTGGCGCCTGAGCTCAGCCTGGGGATTCCGTCGGGATTCGCGCCACCGCCACCCACGACGCGGTCGCCTTCCTTCCACTCCTTCACATTGGCGCCGACAGCTGCGATCTCGCCGCAGAACTCGTGCCCCATGATGGAGCCTGGCTCGGCCATGCCGTACTGGAACCGATGGACATCGGAGCCGCACAGGCCGGAGTATTTGATCTTGATGAGAACCTGGTCAGGGCCGGGCTCTGGCGTTGGCACCTCCTCGACGACGATGTTCTGCTCGCCGCGCATCACAGCAGCTTTCATTCTTGTCTTCGGATCTCCTGGGGCTGTCGCGTATCTCGGTGTGTATTTGCTGTTGGGAGGTTGGCTGTCTGGGCCTCGCAGGGTAGTTCGCGCCGCCATATTCGTCACGGCGATCCGTACTAGACCCGGGCTACCTCGTTCTCTTTGATCGAGTCCCAGTCAATCTCGACTCCGAGGCCGGGGCCTTCGGGCGCTGGGACGAATCCGTCAGAGTCGATATCTGGCATCTGCTTAATACCGAACGTGGCTCCGTCTGGATAGGGAAGCTCCAGGTAGCGGCAGTTCTTGATCGCCAGCGCAACGTGAAGGTTTGCGACGTCCATGAGCGAGAGCACGGTCATGTGTATCTCGCAGTTGACTCCGAACGCCTCGGCGACGTGGGCAGATTTTAGCGTCCCGGTGATGCCTCCCGTCCACGAAACATCGGCACGGATGATGTCGGCGGCTCCTGTGCGCAGATAGTTGATCTTCGAGAAGAAATCCGAGTTCCATTCACCTGCACAGATCGGGATATCGAGGGTCCGGCTTAGCTGCTCAAGTCCGTGGATATCGTGGTCGAACAGCGGCTCCTCAAGCCACAGGAAGTCGAGCTTCTCAAGAGCCCGGCCGACCCGGACAGCATCTTCGTGATCGTAGTTGCCGCCAACCGGATCGCTCATCAACATCATCTCCGCGCCGACAGCGTCTCTGACAGCGCGGCAGCACTCGATGTCGAGATCGGGATCGCCGGGCGGGTGGAGCTTGAACGCGGTAAATCCCTTTGACTTCGCCTGAAGCGCCAGTTCCGCATACTGCGCCGGCTCCGACATGAACGGTGAACTGGCGTATGCAGGTATGCGATCGCGGTACGCGCCGATGTACTTGTAGAGCGGAACGCCAGCGGCCTTCGCGCCGATGTCCCAGAGTGCGACATCGAGCGGTCCGTAGGAGTTGAATGACGCGAGGCCGCCGTACCTGTCAGCACGGTGCGCGGCCTGCCACAGACGCTCGCGGTCCATCGGGTCCTTGCCGATCAGCTCTGGACGGAACACTTCGGCGATGGTGTGGGCGATGCGCATTCCGCCCTTGACGCCCCAGCCGAAGCCGTAACCTTCTGCGCCGGAGTCGGTCCGGACGGTGATCACCACGACCTGCGGCGACTTGACTTCGTTTGAGGCGGAGCCTCCCGGCTCTGCCGGACGCGATGCGCGCACGTGGCCGGAGTCCACCTGGTCCGTTGGCTTTGCCGGCGACTTGTCCATGACTCCGGGATCAGGGACATTGGCGACGACAATTTCTATCTCTTCTATGCGCATGTTTCCAACCGGCAGAGAACGCTAATCTTCGTCGACGTAGTGGTGGACTATGTCCGGCGCAGTGATAGTGACCCGCACTGAAGGCTTATCGCTGATCGTCCTGATCTCGTGAACCTCCTCCGACCTCACCATCACGATGTCTCCCGGTCCTGCCTCCACCTTCTCGTCGTCGCCAATGCTCCACTCCAACCTTCCCTGGAGCACCACCCACCATTTGTGCATATCCGGGTGCCACATTCGCCTGTTCACCGTTCCTGGCAATTCGTGCGTGATCAGAGCGCGGTTACGGGAGTCTAGGCCAACGAGGTGCTTCCAGTTCTCGGTCTCGCCGTACTTCTCCTTGAGAGCTGCGAAGCGGGTGTGGATCAGGTTCGGCTCGGAAAGATCGGTCTCGACAGGGATGAATCGAGACGGCGCGACTCCCTTAATGTCGTGGTTGCTGTCCGGGTGAGTGATGCCGAGCCGGATAGCGCCGCGGCCCTCTCGCTCGTTCTCGATCGGCCTGATGTCATGGGCATAGCCTGCAGGCGCCATCACGAAGTCGCCCCACTGCACTTCGATGGGCTCGTACTGGCCGATCTGGTAGCGAGTCTTGCCGTCGAGGATCACCCACCACTCGTTGAAGTTCGGATGGATGTGCGGGTCGGGCGGCGTGCCTGCCGGGCCGTTGATCCAGACCGCTCGATTCCTGCCATCCTCTAGAATCACCTCCGCCCATCGCTCGGAGCCATCGTGGGAACCGTTGATTTCGTTGTGACGGATTATGCGCGGGGTTGCTATTACGGGGCTGGCTGGCATGCGATTGCTCCAACGTGAAGAGGGCTTGCGGATGACTGGCAGTGGCGGGATTGTAGCGTGTGCGGACACAGTGGGAGCCGGAGCTTTAAATGAACAGGCTTGAGAACAAGGTTGCGATCGTCACCGGAGCAGGCAGGCGGCCTGAAGACGGCATTGGCACCGGCAGAGCCAGCGCGGTGCTGTTCGCCCGCGAAGGCGCGAAAGTCCTGCTGGTCGACATGAACGAAGAAGCCGCCGAGCGCACGCTGTCTGAGATCGAGAGCGAAGGCGGTGAAGCATCCGTCTTCGTGGCGGACGTTTCGGTCGAGGCTGAATGCCGTGCACTCGTAGAAACAGCGATTGACCGATACGGACAAATCGATGTCCTGATGAACAATGTCGGGATCGGCGGCAACGGCAAGGTGACCGAGATCGACTTCGATCTCTGGGACAAGGTTCAGGCGGTCGACGTTAAGAGCATGGCGATGATATGCAAGTACGCCATCCCTGAGATGGCGAAGTCAGGCGGCGGCTCGGTCATCAACGTCTCGTCTGTCGACGGTGTGCGCGCTGGCAACTTTCACAACATCCCGTACGCGGTCGCAAAGGGCGGCGTCATCACACTTACGACAGCCACTGCTGTTCATCACGGGCGCGAGGGCGTACGCGTGAACTGCATTGTTCCCGGCCACCTCGATACGCCAATGGTCAGCAGGCTCTCGAAAGATGCGCTTGAGATGCGTCGCAAGGCGGGGCCGCTCGGCACCGTCGGCACTGGCTGGGACATTGGCTGGGCTGCGGTGTTCCTGGCGAGCGATGAGGCGCGGTGGATCACTGGAATCTGCCTGCCGGTCGATGCGGGAGTGCTGGCGGCGAGCCCGCTTGGGATGTTCAACGAGATCGCCGGGACTGAGGGCGAGCGAAGGTTCTGATAGCAGCCGGGAGCGAAGAGATGGCAGAACGAAGAGTCGACATGTGGCGGATGCCGGTTGTGTACGGACCGGCGACAGGACCGAGACGCGGGCCGGATGGCCGGATCTTCGATGGCAAGAACAGTCCGAAGTCGACCCAGGTCTCGGTGTCGTTTCTCTCAAATGCCGATCAGCTGAACTCGATTCTGCCGGATGGCTTCGAGGTCGCTGGCGATCCGATCGTGACCGTAAGCGGCGGCTATATGAAGGAGATCGAGTGGCTGGCAGGCCACGGATACAGCACTCTCGGCGTCTCGTTCCCCGCCACGTTCAAAGGTGAGCAGGACGCGGCGACAGGCTCGTTCCTGACTGTGCTATGGGAGAACCTGACGGACCCGATCATCACGGGCCGCGAAGAGCTTGGCTTCTCGAAGATCTACTGCGAGCTGCCTGATCCGCGCATCCATGGCGACTCGGCGACGGCAACGGCGAGCTGGCTTGGTTTCCAGTTCATGCAGATGGACCTGTCGGGGATGGTCGAGGGCGATGAACATGCGCCGCCTGCTCTGCAGAACTCGGACGGCACGCTGCACTACAAGTACATGCCAAAAACAGGCGAATGGGGCACGGCTGATGTCGAGTATGCGGTGCTGACGCCTGCGGAAGGTTCCCATGCGCGGGTGCTGGAGCGCTATTCGGGACATGGCACAGTGTCGTGGAACCGGGCGCGCTGGGAAGACCTGCCGACGCAGTGGAACGTTGTGAACGGCATCGCCGATCTTGAAGTCAGGGAATGGCTCGGCGCGACGATCACCCGGACTATCGGCGGTAAGGACCTGAGCGACCAGCGGATTTTGCGCTAACCGCGTGCACGAGGACTAGCGCACCTCGAACTTGCGAATCACATCGTGCCCCGTGTCAGTGACATAGAGCGCTCCCTGCTGGTCGAACGCAAGTCCGTGCGGCCCCTGGAATGTGCCCGGCGCCACCTCTCCGATCAGCTGCCCGTCTGGTGTAAACATCTGGACGCGTGAGCCGGTGAACTCGACTACGTAGAAGTTGCCGTCGGCATCGAAGTTGATGCTTGTTGGCGCTATGAACTGACCCGGTTCATCACCTCGCTCGCCCCATGTGCTGACCAGCTCGCCATCCCTGGTAAACCGCTGGATTCGATGGTTGCCCCGATCCACTACCCAGAGATTCCCGTCTGGACCGATCTTGATCCCGGTGGGATTGAACAGTTGGCCGGGTTCCATACCCCACGTGGATAGCTTCTCAATGAAGTTGCCCTCAGTATCGAAGACCTGGACCCAGCCATTGCCCCAGTCGGTCACATAGACGCGGCTGTCGTCAACAGCGATCACCATGGCAGAGTCGAAACTGCCCGGCGTGAATCCGATCGAACCGAACGAGCCCAGCCAATCGCCTTCCGGTGTGAATTTCTGGAAACGGTTGCCCCCGCTCTCAGAAACGAAGATGTTGCCCTCAGGACCGATAGCGATGCCTGTTGGAGCTGTGAACTGTCCAGGCTCCCTGCCGGACCCGCCCCACTCAAGTAGAAGCTCGCCATCCGGTGAGAACTTGCGAACCCGATTGCCCTGGAACTCCGTTGTATAGAGGTTGCCGTCAGCATCGACCGCTATGCCGTTAGGCCGGGCGAAAACGACGCCTCCTGAAAGATCCTGCCCCCAAACAGCGACTTCAACGAATTCAGGCAGTGGCGGGACAGGCAAGGGTGTCGAGGTCGCCACAGGTGAAGGGAGAGCCTCCGTGGGCTCGCCAGTCGGTTCGGGCGTTGCTACTGCAGAGGGTGGAGTGGGAGTCGCCGCTTCCTCAGGTGTGCTAGTCGGTATGGGTTCGACTGCTGAAGAAGCGCATGCGATAACCGCAACCGTGGCCACGATGGGCGACAGACGGACGATGGGTGCAATGTTGCGGAGTGCCATCTGCGGTTCATACGCCGGTTATTCGCTCCCGGACTCCCATGCTCACTCTCAGACCTACAATCGCGGCATATCTCGCTGAATCCCCACGTCGGCAACGGGAGTTAAACTTGTGAGAGCAGTCAAACCGCAAGTCAGCAGGTTCCTCGCTTGCAAGCAGATCACTCAAACAGCGATCGTCTGACCATCTCCGACACGCTTGGGAGGCCGATGCGCGATCTGCGTATCTCGGTGACGGACCGCTGCAACTTCCGCTGCACCTACTGCATGCCCGCCGAGATCTACGGCGAGCGCTACGAGTTCCTGCCGAGACCGGAGATCCTGAACTTCGAGGAGATCGAGCGACTTGCCCGCATCTTCGCCGGGCTTGGAGTGAACAAGCTGAGAATCACCGGTGGCGAGCCGCTGGTCCGCGCACAGTTGCCAACGCTGATCGAGTCGCTCACATCTATCGACGGCATAGACGACATCGCGCTCACCACGAACGGCTTTCTGCTGCCCAAAATGGCTGCCGATCTCAAGGCCGCCGGGCTCAAGCGCATAACGGTGAGCGTCGACACTCTCGACGAAGAGATCGCGAAGCAGATGTCTGGCCGTCCATACGGGCCTGAGCGAACACTCGAAGGCATTGAAGAGGCGGCACGAGTCGGCTTCGATCCGATCAAGATCGATACCGTCGTGCAGCGTGGAGTGAACGACCACACGCTCGTCGACACTGCGCGCTACTTCAAGGAAAGAGGCCACATCGTCCGCTTCATCGAGTTCATGGACGTTGGGACGAAGAACGGCTGGAAGCTGGACCAGGTTGTGACGGCGAAGGAGATCATCGAGACGATCGGCGCGGAGTTCCCGTTGGAGCCTATCGACCCGAATTACTACGGTGAGGTGGCGACCAGGTATCGCTATGCAGACGGATCGGGCGAGATCGGAGTGATCGCATCGGTCTCGATGCCGTTCTGCGGAACGTGCACCCGCGCCCGCCTGACGACCGATGGCCGAATCGTGACCTGCCTGTTCGCCGCTGGCGGCAAAGACCTGAAGAGTCTGCTGCGCGGCGGAGCCAGCGACAAGGAGATCACCGACGCGGTGCGAGGGGTGTGGTCGAATCGCGGTGATCGTTATTCGGAGCTGCGAGAAGCGGCGACCGACTGGGAGGCCGGCGTTGTCGAAGGCGCGGGAGTCGGCCCGGACCGCAAGAAGATAGAGATGTACCAGATCGGCGGCTAGGGCTGCCCGGACGGCGAGGGAACGAGTGACTCAAGACGGCGTCGTGCGGGCGTATTCGGATGGTTCAGCGATAGGCAATCCCGGTCCGGGCGGGTACGGCGCTCTTCTCATCTGGAATGGCCAGGAGAAGGAGTTCGCAAAAGGCTTTCGCAACACGACGAACAACCGGATGGAGCTGCTCGGTGCGATAGTTGCGCTGGAGACGCTTAAGCGACCCTGCAGGGTGATTCTGAGCACCGATTCGCAGTACGTTGTGAACGGCATCGAAAAGGGCTGGGCACGGAAGTGGCGGGCGAATGGATGGCGTCGCAACAAGAAGGAGATGGCGCTCAATCCCGATCTGTGGGGTCGATTGCTCGATGCGGTTGAGCGGCACGATGTGCAGTTCGAGTGGGTGCGCGGGCACTCCGGGCATCCTGAGAATGAGCGCTGCGACGAGCTGGCGAACACGGCGGCGCGAACGGCGGCGGTGAACGTGGATGAGGGGTTTGAGAAGGGCCAGTAAGGCCGAGCGACAGGCGCTGCTGAACGAGATTCCGAAGACAGGTGACATGACCGAGGCCAACAAACTCTCACATATCGACGAGTCAGGCGAGGCTCGGATGGTCGATGTCGGCGGCAAGGATGTCACGGAGCGCGTGGCTGTTGCGAAGGGCCGCGTGCTGATGAAGCCAGAGACGCTGCAGCTGATCCGCGACGGTGGCTTCGAGAAGGGCGATGTGCTGGGCGTCGCTAGGCTGGCGGGCGTTATGGCCGCCAAGCGAACATCGGACCTGATACCTCTCTGCCATCCAATCCCGCTAACCCAGGTGACTGTTGAGCTGGCCGAGATGGAGTCTGGCGAGGGGATCGAGATCACGGCGACGGTGCGGGCGGCGTGGAAGACGGGGGTCGAGATGGAGGCGCTGACGGCAGCGACCATAGCCGGTCTGACCGTCTACGACATGTGCAAGGCCGTGGATCGCGGGATGCGGATCGACGCTGTGCGCGTGGTGAAGAAGTCCGGCGGCAAGAGCGGAGACTTCGAGGCCGAGTAGGCGGCCTCTGGAGTGGGCAGCCTCTTAAGACAAAACGGCCCACCCTCTGGCTCCCGCGCCCGCAAGCGGGCACCCGACACGGGAGGGAGAAACGCACTCGCACCGGCTGTCTGTTTTGCCATCCGCCGCTTTTTGTC
>JANQIZ010000026.1 GCA_028281895.1 Dehalococcoidia bacterium | reverse complement strand
TCCGTGCGGCGCCTTCTCGGTCATTACTCAACTGTGCCGCCAAGTTTTGAGATCTCAGACCAGAACTCGGGATAGGAGATCGATGCGATCTCAGCGCCGTCGATGGTCACTGGTGAAGCGCTGATGAGACCGGCTATGCCCTCGCTCATGGCTATTCGGTGATCGTGATGGCCATTGAACGTCCCGCCGCCGATCTTGCCGGAGCCGTGGACCGTCATCGAGTCCGCAGTCGACTCAACCGTCACACCCGCGGCCGTCATCCAGTCGACCGACGCGGCAATTCGATCCGTCTCCTTCACACGCAACTCTTCCACATCCTCGAACCGGGTCTCGCCCTCGGCCATCGCCGCGGCAACGGCCAGGATCGGCACTTCGTCAATGAGCAGCGGGACGATATCGCCACTGATGACAGCGCCCTTGAGATCGCTGGTTCGAGCGATGATGTCGGCTACCGGCTCCCCGGCGACCTCTCTCTCGTTCTCAAGAGCGATATCTGCGTTCATGAGCTTGAGAGCGTCGATCACCCCGGCGCGAGTGGGGTTGATTCCAACGCCGCGAATCATGATCTCCGCATCGGGATGAGTTATGCCCGCGACCATCCAGAACGCAGCGCTTGAGATGTCTCCTGGAACGTAGACATCGACCGCATCGAGGTCGGATGGAGAGACCGTGATGGTGAGATCGCTTGCTGTGACAGATGCGCCCATCGCGTTGAGCATTCGCTCTGTGTGGTCGCGTGAGAGAGCAGGCTGTTCGAGTACGGTTTCGCCGTCTGCTCGAAGCCCTGCGAGGATCAGCGAGGACTTGAGCTGCGCGCTGGCTACAGGCAGCTCATAGCGCGTGCCTTTGAGGTTGCCACCGGCGAATGCCAGCGGGGCCAGCGTATTGCCCTTGCGACCGAAGATCTCAGCGCCCATCTCTCGCAGCGGGCTGACGACGCGCCCCATGGGGCGCGAGCGAATAGATGGGTCACCGGTCAGCACAGCGAAGATGTCGCGGCCGGCGAGGATTCCCGACATAAGGCGGGTCGTCGTGCCGCTGTTGCCTGCGTCCAGGATTCCACCAGGCTCCTCAAGCCCGTGCATTCCCATCCCAGAGATGTGAACCGTGTCGCCGTAGCCGTCAGGACCGGGCTCGCGGTCGATCTCGACGCCCATGGAGCGCAGGATCTCAATGGTCGAGGCGCAGTCTGCGCCGGGAGAGAAGTTCTGCACCGTGGCGCTGCCGTTCGCTATGGCATTGAACATCGCAGCGCGGTGGGAGACGGACTTGTCTCCCGGTGCGATTATCTCGCCCCGTAGTCTGCCGGGGCCGCTGACTGTGACTGGCATCAGCGCATTATGCGGCTCAACTCACACCAAAGCCAGTGTCGCCATGGCCCTGCTAGCGCATACGCCGGCGGTCGTACTTCGTGGGGTCGTGCTGTCTCTCCCGGGTGCGCTCCATCAGCCGCTGGCCGATGCGCCCCAGGAGCAGCGTCGCGGTCGCCTCACCAGCAGTCGGCAGAGGGTTAGCAGTCTGTCCTTCCGGCTCGATGCCATGCTCCAGCCGAAGCTTCTGCTCCCAGGCGTTGACGAAGATATCCGCCAGCGGTGACTCCGTATCGTAACGCGTCTCTTCGTCCGCTATGCCATCACGCACGGCGCCGAGCACATTAATCATCTGGTCGATCCAGTGGACCATCATGTCAGGATTAGTGATGGCTGTCGCGTGGCCAAGCGCCGGGTCGTTGGATGCTGCGCTCGTGATGGTGTGGAAAGTGCTGTCAGCGAACCTGCTGATCTCTCTCCAGGAAGGGCTGGTAGAGGCGACGGAGAGCAATGACGCTGCGACAACCAGCGGAAGCCCATTGACCGCTGCTGAGAAACTGTCGTGCTCGTCAATATCCATGAAGACGGCCCGTGCGCCCAGGTCTTCGATCAACTGGACGGTGCTCTTGACCGCGCCCTCACGCGTCGCGACCGACGGCATCACGGCGATTCTCTTACCTTCGAACAGTGTCGGGTGAGCGTCTTTCTGGCCAACGTATCCGCCGCCCACGAGAGGGTTTATGCCCACGAAATCGACTGATGAGGGAAGCAGCTCTTCGGCCCAGTCAGTGACGGCGCGCTTCGATGCCGATGTGTCGACAACGAGCGTATCTGGCTGAACAACGTTGCTTATCGCCTCGAAGATGTCATATACGGCATTGGCAGGAGCCGCTGCGACGATCACTTCAGCATCCTCGACCGCGTCATCGAGGTTCCATTCAGCTCTGTCGATCGCGCCCAGCTTCGGCGCGTCGTTGTGAGCGCTCTGGTCTGAGTCGTAACCGACGATCTGGACCTTGTCGCCGTGTTTTGTTTTGAGAGCGAGGCCAACCGAGCAGCCAATGAGGCCGAGGCCGATTATCGTGATTTGCATTGCGTATCTCCGGTTCCTGCGGTTCCTGGAGGGCCGACGGTGATGAAGTTTACGTTCATCAGCGGTGCGCAGTTCCACCGGTACGTTTGCCCGGGCAAGAGCCTCGCACGATTTTCATCGGGGCGCTAGTCGTCCCAGTCGTCTTCGTCGTCGAAGCTATCGTCTCCAGCTGCCTCGGCAGATTCGCCGCGGTTTGCCAGCGGAACGAGCGGTGAGCGCTCAGACCTTGCTGCAGGCTGCTTTCTGGGCTCGAGCCCGGCGATCGTTTCCCGCAGACCGGCTGAATCCTTTGCCGATACGCTGCCAAGATCGACTACAAGGGCAGATACCGGCAGATTCTTCAGGACCTCAAGGTCCTTTTTGCCAGGCAGTCCGGCTGAGGCCGGAAGCTCAAGGAAGATGTGCTTGGAGAAGCTTGAGATCAACTCCTGCAGATCAAGTGTGGAGCCAACGGTCAGTGGCCATGACAGCGATTCAGGCGTGATGACAAGGAAGTCGAATGGACCGTCTTCGATGGCGCGTATTCGGCTTTCGGACAACCCTGCCTCCACCGGCATGCCGAACGAGATCTCTTCTGAAAGCAGGATCTCGGCAGGGATCGCGTCGGAGTTGACGATGGCGAACTGGCAGCCGCCCTTTTCGAGCTTTTCGGCCTCTGGGGCTGCGTTGCCGTCAAGAACTGCGCCCCACTGGCCGCTGTCTGGAGCATCGCCGGCATCATGCAGATGCAGGTCTGCCGCCTCCTCCTGTTTGGAGGCGTCGCCTCCCTTGCCAATCACCAGCATCACGGGATTCTTATCCCTGGCCTGAGAGCGGCCGAATCCCATGCGGGCCGGGGCTGCCTGGCCCAGGTTCGAGAGCCTTTCAGAGAACTTGCTCAACTGCGGGGTTCCTCCTCGCCGGGTGATACAGAGTCTTCATCATCAGATACTCGCTCGCTTCTCAGGAACTCCTCAAGTTCCATCATCAGCTCGCGAGGCTCGGGCCGTCCACGCGCCTCCTCTTCCGTATCGAAGCGCTCCTCCAGCTTCTGCACGTACGAAGCGAGGTCCTTCTGCCCTTCCAGCGCCTTGACCAGGTTTTGATCGAACTCCTCGGCCTGCTTCTCCAGGTTCGAGTAGTCCATATCGACCTTCACAAATCGTTGCAGCTCCCGGAGTATCGCCATCGTGATTGCCGGGTTATAGCTCACCTGCAGGTAGTGGGGCGCGTGACCCCAGATGCTGACCGAAGGAATGTCGAGCTTGCTGAAGGCGTCCATGGTCGCCGATGTGATTCCCGATGGCCCTTCGTAATTGGGCTTCGGATAGGAGATCGGCTCAAACCCCGGCCCGATCATGTCGTTGAGGTTTTCGTAGGATGTCGTACCCATGACTCTTGGCGGCCTGGTGTGAGGCACAGAGTCGAGCAGCGCGCCGACGGTGATGAGCATCTTCGCTCCGTTTGTGCGGGCGATGGATGACAGGTAGCCGGTGTAGGCGCCCCACCGGAGATCCGGCTCCTCTCCCACGATTAGCAGCACGTTCTGAGTGCCTGTTCCGTCCGGGGCGCGGTAGTAGTAGATCTCGTTTGACGGCCAGTTCAGGCTGCGGGTTCCGCGAGGTCCGTTTGAGACAACGGGCCTGTGCTCTGTGAAGACGTAGAACTGCTCAGGGTCGATCGAGCCGAACTTCACTGCGTGCAGCTGGCGAATCATCTCCTTGACTGCCCTTGTTGCGGATTCGGCGGCGTCAGGCCAGCCGGCCCAGGCAGCGATGACCACGCAGTCATCAAATCCTGGTTGCTCGGTGAGATCTAGTTCTGCCAAGTCTGAGTTTCGTCCTACGCTGAATGTTCGTCGACACCGGAGCGATTCCCGGCCGGCACGATAGCCGTTCGAATCGTGCAAGTTTACATGCGGCAGCGCATCGGTCCTGCAAAGCCGCAGACAGATTTGCGGCAAGGCAGGGTGCGGCTAAACCCCGGCAGGCAGAGCCTTCCCGCGGCGACTGGCCAGGTGGTGCACGATGGACGCATCGAACGGAAGCCCGGAGATGTCTGGCTCTGGGAATGCCGCTACCTGCGCCTTGCCGCCAGGAGTGCCTGCCGAATGATCGCGAAACGCGATCTCAGCCAGCCTTGGGAGCACCAGGACGTCTTCAGCGTTGTATCTGATCAAGGTATCGAGAGCCTCAGACTCGCCCTCCTCAGCCATGTGCCAGAGCGATATGGCGTCCCGTCCGTCAAGGGTGCTGAGCGCCGACGGCCTGCCAACACCGAGCGACTGCTCGATTTTTTTCAGGCCACCCTTCAGACCGAGACGGCGCAAGACGTACATCAGGTCCATGTGCGCCGCGTTCTTGAGAACGCGCGGGCCGAGCTCTTTCCTCAGGAAGGGAACATCGAAGGAGCGGCCATTGAACGTGACAATCAGCTTGAACTGGTCGAGGTAGTCGGTCAGCAGGTCCATCTCGTCGCCACGGGTGAATGCTGAGAAGCCCGATGTGTCTAGAACGCCGCATATGGTCGTGAAAGCATCTCCGCCAAGCTCGGTCGTCTCAATGTCCAGGAACACCGTCTCCTCAATGAAGTCCGGGTATAGCCGCCACGCTTCGTGGGCTGGCATGCGATCGGAGAAGTAGGCTGCGTTGCGCCGCTCGAACTCGGCGGAAGACTCTTCGATCGCTGCAGCCACATCGGGATCCTGCCCAATCTCGTCACTCGCCAGATCGTCCCACGTCTCAATGCCGCGTTCCCACAGCGACTCCTCTGTTGAGGAATCTATTCCCGGGAGATGGATGAACGAGTGCTTAAGCATCAAGCTGTCTCAGGAACCAGCTGAGCGGTGATCAGGCGATTGGAACTCACAGCATAGCGATTGACCAGCAGTAAAAGGCGTTGAGCGTCGCTTTGTCGTCATGCCCACGTAACCCTCGGAACGTCAGCATAGGCTCGAAGATGATGGAGTCCTGCCTCATCCATTCTTGAAGATGATTGGGTACTGTTAGGTGATGATCGAGTCCACCCGAGAGACCCTGCCAGCGAAACAGAGCCGCCGAACCGCGGGCCTGGTTCTGCTTGGGATCGGCGCTGTACTGGCTCTGTTCGCCATTGCCTACACGATCTTCGCCATGGTCAGCAGATCGCGCTCTGATGAACTTGTCGCCACGCTCCCGCCGGACGACCGCGGCGGCTTCTCGGCACCCACTCCCGTTTCAACGGTCTCCGATCCAGAATCGCTGGTGCCGCGCTTTGCGAGCCTTTATCCCGGCTCGCAAGTGAACCCTCGCTACTGGGATGATCCGAGATGGGCGGGCATAGAGCCGTTCGCCGGGCCTGATCTGCCGGAAGGCTATGAGCCGACCCTGCGTCCGGGCTTTGGGTTGCGGCCGGGCACTTCGAGCCCCGCGATGCGCATCCGTATCCCCGCGATCGGCCTTGATGAGGTGGTGGAGGAGCTGCAGCTTGTGGTGGATGAATCAGGCACCAGGTACGAGCAGCCGGTGAATATCGTGGGTCACATCATCGGCACGCCGGACCCAGGTGAGAACGGCGCTGGCTGGTACTTCGGCCATCAGTCCAATTTTGGCTCAAGCGAAGGCGCCGTCTTCGAACGCCTTCCCGATGTGTTCGACCTGTTCCGGAACGATCCTGTGTACGTGTACCTGGACACAGAAAACGATTCATTCGCCTATCGCGTTATCGGAACGGATGTGGAGGATCGAGAGACGCTCACGATTGTCCCGACCGATACGGCGACGGTGACGCTTGTGACGAGCTGGCCACCCCTGGTGTTTGACCAGCGGTTCCTGGTCTTTGCTGAACTGGTTGGAATGAAGCGCGGCTAATCCGCGAGCCGAATCGCCTTGACCCTACTTGCCGCTGTAGAGCTCTGTATGGAATCGCTCAGCCTGGAACGCCAGGTACTGGGAGCGTGTCATCAACGGCGTGTGGTTGGCGATGACCTGCTTCGCTCCTGTCGCATCGTCTGACAGCAGGTCAATCACCGTTCCCGCCATGATCTTCGCCGGAGCAACCACCGCGAGATCGTAGTCGGCGATCACGTAGTCAGGACCGTGCCCTGTGCCGGTGGCAGCAGACGTATACGGGTGAATAGCGGGCATGACCGTGCTCAGATCACCCATGTCGGTCGATCCGCCACGGCTTCCCACATCTTCGGTGGCGCGGACGTTCTCGCGTCCAACGACTATCGCGGCGTTGCTGGCGAAAACATCTTGCATATCAGGATTGTTCTGCATGGAGAGATAACCGGGGATAGTCGTTATCTCGACGTTCGCTCCAACGCCTAGTGCGCCTGCCTTGTAGCACCGGACGACTCTATCGTTAAGCTCGGTTAGCGCGGCCGGGTCCATGGCCCTGACGCGGCCTTCGTAGACAACATCGTCAGGGACGGCGTTAACGGCGGTGCCGCCGCGGGAGATGATCCCGTGGATGCGTGCGACGTGCTGCTCCTGAAGCGTCTCCCGCTGGGTGTTGACCGCATTGAGCGCAAGCATTGCTGCCTGGAGCGCGTTGATGCCGCGTTCAGGCGCGCCTCCAGCATGCGCTGACCTGCCAATGAACCTGACGTGATGCACCATGTGCCCGTTTGACGATCCGCCGACGGTTATACGAGGAGAGCCGTCGCCAGAGGCGGTGTGCATCATCATCGCCATGTCGATGTCGTCGAAGGTTCCCAGGCGCAGCATCTCCTGCTTGCCAGACAGGAACCCCAGCAACCCGGCCTTGCGCATCTCGAGACGTGCCGATACATCGATGAACTCTTCCGCAGGTGTGGCGACGAATGCCACCGATCCGGAGAGCACGGATCGCAGCTCGGGTCTTGTGAGCGCATGAGCAACGCCGAGCATCATCCCTGCCTGGGTATGGTGCCCGCATGCATGGGCAGCGCCGGTGTCTGGATCGGCGCCTGGATGGGATGGGACACGTAGCGAGTCCAGCTCGCAGATCACCGCAACTCTTGGGCCCGGTCGGTCGAACTCGTAGACCGCCTTGAGCCCGGTGTGAGCGATGCCGTCTTCGACAACCAGCCCCAGCTCTCTCAGTCCCTGCGCGATGCGAGCGGAGGTCTTGCGCTCTCTGAAGCCCACCTCTGGCTCTGCGTAGATCTTGCGCGCCGTTCCGACCAGGTCACGAGTGACGCGGTCGATCGTCTCGTGTGCCACGGGCCTTGCGTCTGCTGCTGTGAGAATCGCGCCGTTTGCCATGCCTACTCCGTAAACACGGCCTCTGAACGGAACTCGCGAAGCTGGGCGAGATACCGCTCCCTGGTGAACTCCGGCTTGAACTCTTTGAGCACCCGCCGGGCCTCTTTCGCGTCGTTGCTCAATAGATCGATCACCGTAGCGGCCATCGCCTTGCCAGCCTTCACGACAGCCATCTCATAG
>JANQIZ010000385.1 GCA_028281895.1 Dehalococcoidia bacterium | reverse complement strand
GAGTCCGTCACATACGAGATGTCCGAATACGGCACCTCGATCGCGCCCTCACGCCCGCCGTTCGATCCCACGACAACGAACGTTCCGCTCGCGCCTTCGCCTTTTCGGATCAGCGCAGTGCCGTCCTGTCGCAGGCAGTAGGTCGAGAAGCGGAACTGCCATGACGGACCGCCGGCGTCGAACTCTTCTTCAAGCAGGTTCACATCCGCGCCGCTGCGCCATGAGTGCAGGTTCCACCAGCCGGACGAATCGCTGATGAAGTGCAGCAGGCCGCCATGACCCCACTCTGGCTGGATCACGCTCACGTCCTGGCCACCAGCGACCTGCGTCTCGTATGAGATGGAGCCATCGCTGTTGAACGTCGCTGACCACAGCTCCGTATCGTCCCAGGGCATGTTGGGATGATCCCATGCAGTCCATGCGATCCCGGTTCCGTCAGGGCTGATGCGCGGTGATGAATAGAAGTCTCTGCCAGAAGCGATAACTCGGGCTTCGCTGGATCCATCGGTCGCGATAACAACAATCTCATTGTCGGCTTCGTGATCGGCGTGGTGCTTCTCTCGAACGCAGACGATGAAGCGGCCATCTGGCGAGATATCGAGATCGGAGTAACGGAGGCCTCGTGGGATCGACGGCTCTGGTGTGATTGGCTCGGGCTGGCTCGCCGGCAAGATCCGGTACAGGCGCTGATCGTCCCAGTTGGTGAAGTAGACGATGCCGTTGTATACAGCGTACGCACCGCCGCCGTATTCGTGAACGGCGTTTCGCGCGTTGTAGCCCTCGGGTATGGCGTCCGATTCTTCGCCGTCAGGTGATCGCTTGACTATTACGTAGCGTCCGCCTTCGGAAGCGCGGCCTTCAAGCCAGTAGAGATCACCTCCATCCGACCACAGTTCGCTGAGACGAACAGATCCGGCTGTGATGAGATCGGGCGTGATCGGCGATTTCCATGATCCGTACGGGGCAGGCGCTTTGTCTGGCACGAGTGATCTCCGAGTACTTTGTTCGACTTGAGGTAGAGAGGCTGGGCGCAGTCAAAGGATAGCTGTTCTCGGAGCCTCTGAAGTTTTCAGCAGACGAACTGTGCAGACCGGCTGACGAGCGGCGCGACACCGCCCGGCTGTTACTTGCCGGGCGGTTCGATGCTGTTTGAGTGGGTGGCTACTGCGCCGTAAACGTGCCGTTCGGCTCGCTGTTCACGAACAGGTTGTAGTCCTGTCCGGACTCGAACTCGCCAGAACCGAGCCGCACGTTGTGCACAGTCTCGCCGTATATGGCGAGGCATAGCACTACAGCAAGGTTGGCGGGCTGAGTGTTCTGAACAGTGACGTGTACGTCGTTGCCATCGATCTCTACCGACCAGCCTGCGTCCTTGTCGCAGCCACTCGGTTGAGCGCTGACGATTTCGACGAAGTACTGCGGAGGGAACGACTCGGCGATCACGACATCACCGACGCTCACGATCGGAGCGGGCGCCAGCACCGTTTCGAAACCGCCGGGATCCGGCAGGCCAGAAGGTGGATCGACCGGAGGCTGAACAACTGGATCGTCGTCAGAGGTCGGCGGAGCACATCGAACGTTTGGAGCGAGCACCTGGAAATCGAGCGAATTAGCCTCGGTATAGCGCTCCCATCGAACCGTGTACACCTCACAGACGTCCAGGTTGTCTGAAGCGGAGCCAAGCACGACAGTGTGATCGACAATTCGGTAGTCATCGGTGCAGGCGATCAACTCACCGGGTGCCGGAACCCTGTTCAACGCCGTCAGAGTCAGTTCCAGCTCACCGGTTTGCGCGACGGAGATGTTGTGGAACGAGGCACAGCCATTCGGCAGTCCTGTCCGGACGATCAGTGAGTAGAGGCCGGGCTCATCCTGGTCCTCTTGCAGAACAACTGATTCGATAGGCGCGGGTTCCAGGACGGTGGCGTAGCCAGGTTCAGAGCCGTTGCCGCTACCGGGATCGATAGGGCTGCGGTCACCCGCGAACTCCTCACCGATCATTTCTCGCAGCACAGAGACGACGCCGGAGTCGCCGCCTGTGTAGACGACGATCACATTCTCGTGGATGTAGTAGTGCGGAGGGTGGAGGAAGTCGATAGCGATTGGCGGCGTGTCATCCCTGGTGATCATCATGCCGTCAGATGAGACCGTCTCTGATGCGGCATCGGCAGCACTGGGATCAGTGAACTCGTAGAACTCAACTGTCTCGCCGTTCAGCAGCACCTGGCGCACAGGAGCATTGAACGTTCCGCTCTGCTCATCCGTGACATCGGCCACTACGGCTCCAGATGCCCGCAGCGCGGCTATCAGAGCATCTACGCCGCTGAGATTTGGAGCAGGAACCTGCGTTGGAACCTCTGAGCCACCTGGATTGTCACCGGCAGCCGGTGCTCCATCGTCACTACCGCAGGCGATCGCAGCAATAGAGAAGGCAGCTCCAATAGCAAGCACTGCTATAGACCTGCGCATTAGGAATCGGGGAATCATCTTTGTTGCCTCAGCCTGGACTCACGCCCAGTCTCTATATCAAGGTCAGGTTGAGACCGTTATGGGTCTCGATAGACGGTCGCCACCTGCATTCAGAGTGCTGAAATCTGGCGGCTTCGATAGTAGAGACGCTGCTCGGCAGGGATTTGTTCCGCCTGTAAACGAGTTGAGATCAAACAGAGGTGCTGAAGTGAGCGATCAGGCTGCTTCAGTCACGGCGTCGGGGTTGGCCGGGGCGACCGGTATAGACATGGTGAACGTTGTGCC
>JANQIZ010000372.1 GCA_028281895.1 Dehalococcoidia bacterium | reverse complement strand
TACAACGGAGTCGTGCTGCACGTTGTCGGTGAAGACACCGGTGCTGAGATCTCCACTCCATCAGGCATCCGCATCCCGCTGCTGGTCCTTGGGCGAGAGTTCGTCCAGCAGAAAGACGAAACTCTCGGCGCAGCTCTGGAACCTCGTTCCGATGCGCTCCCACTGCATCAGCTGGACATGGCTGCTGCGGGCAAAGAGTGGTTCAGGAACCGGGTGCATGGCTACATCCTCCAGCTGACATCGAACTGCGACCAGGCTCTCTGGGAAGGCGCGCTCGAGTGCCTGGGCTACCCGTTCAACAAGAAGAGTTTTCGCCAACTGGCAACGAAACTGCCGTGGAACATCTGCAGAGAGCTCGTCGTATCCAAAGGCACCGCCAGGCTTCACCAGGCATGCCTGTGGGCGGCTGGATTCGGTGACAGGCCCGCTGGCGCGCCCACACTGACCGGCAAAGCGCCCGAATGGAGCCGTCGCCCGGGCAGGCCCGCAAACAGGCCTCAGGCACGGCTTTCCGCTGTGACGGCGTGGGCATCCCGATGGGCATCATCTGCACGTCTGGAAGAAACATTTACAGAAGCAGTCATGGAAGCTTCCAGGCCGTCTGATCTGGCCGAGATGTTCATCGTGAAAGGCAGCGCCGGCAGGCAGAGTCCCATCGGAATCACAAGAGCGCGAGAGATCGTCGTCAACCACCTGCTGCCCGCCGTCGCTGCTCTCGGTCACATCAGGAACAGCGCCAGGCTCACCAAGCGCGCAGAGACGCTATACGAGTCGCACCCGATGCTCTCTTCGAACACTGTGACGAGAGAGGCGACACGAATCCTGGCGGCTCGCGGGGTCCGCAGCAGGCCGCGCAACGCCATGGAGCAGCAGGGCCTTATCCACATATACAGAACGGGTGTCGCCAGCCAGCGTGCAGATGGCCAGTTGCCGCTTCTGTAGGCAGCTTTGTGGTGAAATCGCACAGTTGACTCGCATAGAAAAGGGTTAGCATGTTCGGATGCAAGAAGAGCGTTCGAACAGAACCGACGCCCCGCTGGACGGCGCCGACGCACCTGAGGAAACCGGCAACACGCCTGCTATGGCAGATGCTGGCGACCCGGAAGCCGTGAGCCCACGCGCATTCGAGGCGGCAGATAGCGAAGCGTCTTCCGGCCCTGCTTCCAATGAGCCGATAGCCGCCGAGCCGACCGTCGCATCCCCACCTCCACCGGCGGATGTTCGCGACGTCCTGTTCCAGCGGCCAACGGAGTCTGATCCAGCACCCGAATATCCCGGCGTCTCTGATTCGCCGGACCTCGCAACGCCACCAGAGATCTCAGACTCACTCAGCAATAAAGCCGCTGATCCAGTGGTTCTTGGTACGACTCCGGTGTTGAACTCCACTCAGCCGGTCTATCCGTCACCGATCCAATCCGAGCCTCTCGCGCAAAAGGCGCCCGAAGCGGAGCCCGAGCCCACTGCCGCCGAGAGCGAAAAGCCTGCTCCCGCAGCCTCGAAAAAGAGAAAAGGACTGCTCGAGATGCAGCCATCCGAAGAGGTTGTGTGCGAAGTGGACTCGGGCAACGATGGCCGATTCGTTCTCACCAGCAGCAGGCTCATCTACCAGGGGCAGTCCTCCGAAGGAGCGCTGTTCTCTGCAGCTTCGGTGAGCGATGTCACATCGATCGAGTTCGGCCGTCGCTCCAGGAGCTCCGGCAGCGCCTGGTGGGGAGTCGTAGGCCTGATCGCCGCTGTAGCAGTCTGGCAGGTGACCACAAATGAAAGGGTCGGCGCTGTAACCGGAGCCGCCGTTGCTGTCATCTCGCTGCTCTTGCTTGCCGACTACTGGTTCAGGCCTGCCGGACTGACGCTCCGATTCGGAACTCCCGGAGGAACGGTCGAGGGGCCGGTATCAGGCAAGCGCGTGCGCGACGCTGAGGACCTTGCGGCCCGCGTCCAGGAGATGAAGAGCACGCGGCAGCCTCACACAGGTGAAAGCACCGCCACACCACCCGGTGGAAGCCCCGGCCTCTAGACCGCTGCGAGCCGGTCCCGAGAGCCGATCCGCAGCCCCGGCTCCACATCAAGGCTCCACCCGTCACGTCGGCCGTCAGTGAATCTCGCAAGTCCAGACATCGCGATCATTGCGCCGTTGTCGGTGCAGAGCGAGATCGGCGGGATCACCACTGGCAGATCAGACCTGCTGAAGAACGCCTCGCGAAGCGGACCGTTCGCTGCCACACCGCCTGCGACGATGATGGCGCCGCACTCATACTGCGCTGCCGCCTCAAGCGTCTTCGTTACCAGCACATCCACTACAGAGTCCTGGAACGCCTTCGCCAGCCCGGCGACCATTTCAGCCGGAATCTCGCCTTCCGGCTTCGGATAGATTCCCTCCCGGCGAGCGCGGTTCAGCACAGCCGTCTTGATCCCGCTGAAGCTGAAGTCATAGCTCCCCTTCATCCAGGCTCTCGACAGCGGCTCAGCCTCAACAGTTGCCGTTGCTGCGACTCGCTGGATCTCCGGTCCGCCGGGGTAGCGCAGCCCCAGGACTCGCGCAGACTTATCGAAAGCCTCGCCAGCCGCATCGTCTCTGGTCTCGCCAACCAGGTGAAACTGTCGATCACTGTCCAGCAGCACCAGCTCGGTGTGCCCGCCCGAGACCAGCAGGCACATCACACTCTTGCCATCGCCAAGAACGCCGTCCAGCAGCTCACGGTCCTTGCGATCGTCTTCGCCAGCGTCTTTCCCTGCTGCGACTGCCCATGCAGCGAGGATGTGTCCCTCAAGATGATTGACACCCACGAGCGGAATCCCGGTCGACGCGCAGAGTCCCTTAGCAACATTGACACCCACAATGAGCGATCCGGCAAGACCGGGACCGTGAGTCACGGCCAGCGCATCCAGATCGCTCCACGAAAGCTCTGCTGTAGAAAGAGCGGTCTCGATCACTGGCCGCACATCGATTACGTGCTGGCGTGAGGCGACTTCAGGCACGATGCCGCCGTAGCGAGCATGGATGTCGACCTGTGTCGCCACTGTGTTGGCCAGCACGGCTCCCGATTCATCAACGATGCCCGCCGATGTCTCATCACACGATGTCTCAATCCCGAGTACGATCACAATTCACGTCTTTCTCAAATGCGCTCCGTCCGATGCGGAGTTAATATGCTTGCCATAAAAGCGCGCCGGCAGCGAAGCCGGGCGGACACCTGACAAGAAGCGGAGGAAAAGGTTGGAGTCTTCGTCCTGGCCTGAGTGCATTGCCTGCAGCAGTGGGGTACTTGTGCCACTTTCAGATTTTGGCGGCCAGGGTGCCGCTGTGCACTACAAGGCCTGGGTATGCACGAGCCCGGACTGCGACTTCAACCTGAAGATTCGCAATGGCGAGGTTCACCGCAACGAGCCAATTGTAGACATCGATGGCCGCAGCAGGCCCAGGTAGAGAGGCTCAGCCTGCATGCTGAGGAGACTTCGCAGTCGGCTACAGAGCGACGGGCGCGCTGCCCGGATGCGGCTTCACTCCTCGACATTCAGGCGATCCTCACGCTACCGGTACCTTCCGAGCTTCACCGTCCACTGATCAATACGTAAAATTCTGCCGGTTTCGGGCGCAGCCCACTGGTCCTGGCGAACAACATCGGATCTTGCACGGCCTAATCAGCTCCTCAAGAAAAAATGGCTCAATCGTCGTCGATCCCTCGCAGCGATAATCAATCAGAACCCGAAAGCGGCCTCTCCAGGTCGCCATCGGCCGACAGACTGCTGCTCACGCTCCTCGTGCTCTCGGTGATCCTTGCGTTCGCGCAGCCTACACTCGGCGGCGTTGTTCGCGTCACCGGCTCCGGAGACGGATGTCCGGACTGGCCGCAGTGTTTCGGAAGCTGGGTTCCGCCCTGGTCAGACGGCCACGCAATCGTCGAGTGGAGCCACCGAACGGTCGGAACCATCTTCGGGGCCGTCATACTCCTTGCGACCGCGGTCGTATGGATCCGATACTCTTCTTTCAGGGCGCTCGCCTACACCTACACAGCGACGCTGATCCTCGTAATCATCGTCGGCGGCGTCGGAGGCCAGGTGGTCTTGAGCGAGCTCGACCCTGCGTGGCGAACACTGCACCTCGGCGGCGCCGAGATCGTAGCGGCTCTGACGGTATTCGGACTCGTCTTAGCGACGTATCGGCCCGCGACGGGCAAGATCGGAAAGGTGCTCGACGAACACTCTTCGGCATTGAAGCTGGGCATCGCCTCAGCCGTGATGGCCCTGGTCACACTGCTGTCAGGCGCATATGCGGTCTGGCGCGGCGCAGGAGCCGTCTGTCCAGAATGGCCGCTGTGCGGAGGACCGATCATCCCGGAATCCGAGCTCGTCTGGATCCACGTGATCCATCGCATCATCTCGCTGGTCACCGCCGTCCTGATCTTCTACGCGGCGCATCGGATCTACCGCATGCCCGGAGCGCCGAGCGCGCTTAAGCTTTCGACGCTGGCCGCGCCGGTGATCCTGGTAGCACAGATACTCATGGGCGCTGCCAACCCCTGGTCTCAGTTCGACGAGTGGGCGCGAGCCGGCCATCTCAGCCTTGCGACCCTCTTGTGGGTTGACCTGGCATTCGTCGTATCCCTCATACTGTTGCCTGTGCAGCAGAAGATCACCGGAACAGCCAGTCAGCACGGGACACAATCCGCTTGATAACAACCACTCCCACAGAGCGCTCAAGCGTACTCGGCATCATCGGCGACTACATCGCCCTCACCAAGCCGCGGGTGATGTCGCTGCTGCTGCTGACAGCGACCACCGGGATGTTCGCCGCCGAGCGCGGCGTTCCATCAGCGTCATTGATCGCATACGTTCTAATCGGTGGCGCGCTTGCCTCGGGCGGAGCCAGCGCGCTCAACATGTGGTTCGAGGAAGACCTTGACCGCAGGATGGGGCGGACCAAGGCACGACCGGTCGCACAGCGAAAGATGAACAGCCGCAACGCCTTCATCTTCGGCGTATCGCTGAACATCGCATCGTTCACCCTGCTCTGGCTGACCACCAACCTGCTCGCCGCCGTCCTCGCAATGACGGGAACGGTCCTCTACTTCGGGCTCTACACCGTCTGGCTCAAGCGCAACACGGTTCACAACATCGTCATTGGCGGGGCGGCCGGCGCTATACCGCCGCTCGTCGGCTATGCAGCGGTGAGCGGCACGTTGACGCTCTCTGCGTGGTACCTGTTCGCGATCATCTTCTTCTGGACGCCACCGCACTTCTGGGCGCTGGCGCTCATGATCAAGAAAGACTACTCGCGAGCAGGCATCCCGATGCTCCCTGTCATTCACGGTGACGAGCAGACGAAGATCCAGATCCTCCTGTACTCGGTGCTGACGGCGATGCTGTCGGTCCTCTACACGGTGGCGGATGATTCGCTGGGTTACATCTACCTCATAGGATCGGCCATACTCGGCATCGGACTGATCTACTACGCCGCTCGCCTCTATGCAGGCGCGCCAAGGGGATTCGCGTGGGGGCTATACAAGTTCTCTCTCCTGTACCTTGCGGCATTGTTCACACTCGTGATGGTCGATTCCTCGGTAGGCTAGGACTCTCGACATCACCTGTCCGCGCTCGCCGCGGACGACAATCCGGGACTCCAACATGAGCTGGTCTGCCCGAACGCTGCTCGCCGCCGGATCGGCCGCGGCAGCATATGCAGGTATCTCCGCGCTGATGGCCCGCGGACTGACGCGCTCCGTACGCATCATCCCGGACGACACACCTGCAGTTGTCGGCTTGCCCTATGAGACGATCTCGTTTCCTTCGCGAGCCGGTGACGTTGAGCTGAGCGGCTGGCTGTGCCCGCCTCCGGGCTGCTCAGACATGAACGACGCCCTGGCCCAGCGCTGGATCGTCCTCGTGCACGGATTCGGTTCTCACAGCGCTGACGCGGCGACGGGCATCATCGCCCTGGCTCGTGACCTGCATGACCGCAATTTCGGCGTTCTGCTCTTCGATTCCCGGGCGTCTGGCAGATCAGAGGGAGAACGGGGCTCATCCGGGTTCTTCGAGAGGCTCGATCTACTGGGAGCGATCGATCACCTGGCTCACCGGGGCGTGGAGCTAAATCGAATAGGGGTGCTTGGCCAGTCTCTAGGTGGCGCGGTGGCCCTCATGGCCTGTTCGTCACCTGGAACGGTCGCCGCGGTCGTAGCCGACAGCGCCTTCGCCGATCTGGAGCTGATGATCAGACGAGCACAGTCAGGCGCATTCAAGACGCTCAGGCTCTTCAATCCCGGGATGAGATTCATGGCGAGGGCGCTGTACGGGATAGACAGTCGCGATGTATCGCCTGCCCGCAGCCTGGCGATGAGCGAGGCGCCTGCCTTGATCATTCATGGAGAGGACGACCGGGTCGTGCCGGTATCCCATTCAAGACTGCTCGCAAGAGCTGCGGGTCTGGATCGACATGCCAGCCGGGACGAAACGGCCAGCAGGCTCTGGATCGCGCCCGGAGTTGGGCATGTTCAGGCGTACAAGAACTCTCCAACAGAGTACGTGGAGAAGGTATCGAGCTTCTTCGATGCCCACCTCGGCTCCGGCATCAGGGTCGCCGCTGGCAGCTAGCCAGCTCTGGAACCTAGGGAGCTAGGCTCCGGCTGCGGCCTTGGCTGTGCTGACAACCTCTGCGAAGGCGGCTGGCTCACGGACAGCAAGCTCGGAAAGGCTCTTGCGGTCCAGATCCACACCGGCCTGCTTGAGACCATGCATCAGAGTCGAGTAGTTCATGCCGTTTGCATGCGCAGCCGCGTTGATGCGGATGATCGAAAGAGACCGCATCTGACGCTTCTTGAGCCTGCGATGCGCAGTGGCATAAGCCATGCTGTGCGTCACAGCTTCCTTGGCGGCGCGGAAGCGACGGCTTCTGGACGCCCGGTAGCCCTTGGCCGCCTTCAGTACGGCCTTGTGCCTGCGCCTTGTGGTCTTTCCGGGCTTTACTCTCGTCAACTCAACTCTCCCGGGCCGAGTACGGCCCACTGTTCGGTGACTCGCTAGAAATCTTCAGACCGCGGCCACGCGATGATTCATCAACTGCAAATAGCAGATCGCCCCAAAACTCCTTCGAGGCTGCGTCAGTTACGCCCTCTTTCCACCAAGGGCGTGCTTGATCTGCTTCGAGAAGGTAGGTGAGTCCAGCGCCACCTTGCCTCCAAAGAGCCGCTTGAGCCGCGCCGGCTTCTTGCGACGGAAATGGCTCTTGGGACCGCGGGTGCGGACCACGCGACCGGTTCCCGTGATGTGGAACCGCTTCTTGGCTCCCTTATGGGTCTTCATCTTCGGCATAACTAGTCCGCACCATCCTGGCCAGATGCCTCCGTCGCGGCTGCTGCCGCAGCAGGCTCCTGGTCTTTCTTACTCTGTATCTGCGTCTTATCGGGCGCCAGCATTATCGCCAGCGCTCTACCTTCCATCGTCGGCGCCCGCTCCAGCTTGGCGTAATCCTTCACGCCTTCGGCCACTTTGCGGAGCACCCGCATCGCTATCTCCGGGTGAGCCTGCTGCCGGCCTCGGAACATCACCGCCACTCGAACCTTTGCGCCCTCTTCCAGCAGTCCCCGGACAATCTTGATCTTGGAGTTGATGTCATTCTCGGAGATCACCGGCGACATCCGGACTTCCCGTTGCTGACTGGAACCGCGCGCCGCCTTGCGCGCCTCTTTTTCTTTCTTGGCCTGCCTGTAACGGAACCGTCCGTAATCAAGCAATCGGCAAA
>JANQIZ010000115.1 GCA_028281895.1 Dehalococcoidia bacterium | reverse complement strand
ACGCACTGCCACGAACGCGCTCGAGAAGCGGAATCATCGCGAAATCGCCGATGAGGCCGACGATAGACCATATCGTGACCGCGATGGCGGCCTGTGCGGTTGAAGCTCCGATGACATCGACGAAGTACAAGGCCAGAAAAGCGACGAGAACGTCGTAGATCAGGTCTGCTGATCGCAACAGTCCGAGCCATCGCAGAACGCGCAGGTTTCGCAACGACCGCGCTGTCACTGCGAGAGATTCGCGAAACCCGGTGCGCTCGCTGGCAGCTTCCCCGTATGAATTCCCTCGAAATGCGAGCAGCGCAGCAAGTGTCACGCTCAGCGCCAGTGCGCCCAGCCCGACGAACATTGCCTCCCAGCCGATGCCGACAGATGCGCCTGCGGCCACGATCAACGAGCCCGCTACGATTCCGACTGAGCCGGAAAACGTCCATTTGGCCATGTTCTGCTCGCGCCGTGTGGGGTCTCGATCCATCAGTATCGCCTGTGCAACTGAGACGAACGCACCAGATGCTGGATACAGAACTATGGTCGCGATCAGCAGCACCGCAAAGCCCGGCAAGAGAGCTGTGACGATCAGCGATGCCCCGAACAGGACGCCGCCGAGAACCACCAGCTTTGCCCTGTGGCCAGTGTCGGCGAGAACTCCGACTCCGACCTCAAGCACTGCCGAAATGAGTGCGGGAATAGTGAAGATCAGGCCGATCTGTGCGTAGCTGAGTGACAGATCGGCACGTATGAGAGGCCATGCGGCTTCGCGCAGGCCAAAGGTCAACTCGTCAGTGAATTCGATCGCCAGCAGTATGAATATCGCTGCTGGCACAGCTCGAAACCGTCTGGCGATCGCGAGCAGGCCGATTGAGCGCGGCCCGGGTAACTGGATCATCTTTAGCTCTCCGAAAGTGAATGGAATAGATCTCGCCATTCACTTCCGGCGGAGCACGCGCAGATGCCGAGCCTGATCTGGCGAACGCGAGCAACCGTTCACACTGAATGCAATCAGCGCGAACCGCTGCGTGGAGATATCTGCTAGTGGATCAACAAGGAGGTCGATCTGAGGAGTACTGCATTCTCAATTACCTTCCGTGGGCATTCTAATTCAGGCCGTAGAGAGACCGATCAGTCACAGCCTCGATTATGGACTGGATGTATCCGGTCTGGAACGCTCTGATCCTGTGACCGTAATCGGTATCTCCAACAACAGCCGGGGCATGGTCATCCATGAAGAACCCGTCGAAGCCGTTCTCGGCATAGATTCGCATGGCGCGGTACATGTCCACATATCCGGTGTTGATCATCGCCTCATGGAACCTTGGCACGGTGCTTGAGACGTTCCGGAAGTGGACGTAGACAACGCGTTTTCGCTTCACCAGGTACTCGATCATGTTGTAGATCGAGTTCTCACCGTCTCCGTCTGCGCCTTCCATCTGCGAGAACGATCCCTGGCATAGCAGCACAGAGTTGGCCGGGCTGTCCACGATGTCGATCAGGCGCTTGTAGCCCTCGAAGTTGTGAACTAGCTGCGGCACTCCTGCGATGGTTGGCATCGGCGGATCGACCGGATGTATGCCAATCCGAACGCCACTCTCTTCGGCGACAGGTGTGATCGTCTTCACCCAGGTCTCAAGACACTCCCATGCCCGGTCCAGCGTCAACTCCCATTCGAGGATGTTGGGCCAGTGCTCCTTGTCAGCGTCGAACGCCGTGCCCATTGCCCCGGCATGGATCTCTTCGTAACCAGTGCGGTAGTACCGCGGGTAGCGCCAGCTCATGGTGTAGATGGGAATTCCGGCCCTGCCGATGTTCCTGATCGTGTGGACCATGTTCTCAAGCTGCTCATCGAATCGAGGGCCACCGGCGATGATGTGATGGCGCATGTCGATGGGCGTGTTCTCAATGGCCGACAGCTTCAGTCCGTGTTCCTCAACCTGGTTCTTGAGCGCCACCAGGTCAACGAGCTCCCACCGGCCATTCTTAACGGGCACAGGAGGTGTGTTGAGAACGACATCCTGGACTCCGAGGTGCGCCGCGAAGCGCAGGAACTGCCGGTCGGCCGCGCCGCCTTTGCCAAGTCCGATGCGCATTAGTCCGCACCTCCTGAGACTCCAGAGCCCATATCGACCGGTCCGCCATATGCGACTTCCTTCTCGACTGCTTCGATCAATCCGGCTATGTAGCCCTGTGCGAAGAGGCGGGACCGATAGCCCCCGAGGTTGCCGGGGAATTCGGAGTCGTCGTGCATGCTCGGGCAATGGTCGTCGATGAAAGTTCCGGTGTATCCCGCGTCTCTGTATGTGCGCATAGCGCGCTTCATGTCGACGTAGCCCGTATTGATGAACTCCTCATTGAACTTCGGAGCCTGTCCTGAGACGTTCCTGAAGTGCACGTACAGCACCTTGTTGCGCGATGCGAAGTACTCGATCATTTCGTAGATGTCTTCGCCCGGCATCTCTGAGAACGTCCCCTGGCAGAACTCAATGGCGTTGTAGTCTGACGGCACGATCTCGATCAACCGCTTGAAAGCATCGAAGCTTCGGAACAGGCCGGGCACGCCAGCGCGTTGCGGTACTGGCGGGTCTTCCGGGTGAATCCCGCAGCGGATTCCCGACTCTTCAGCCACGGGCGTGAGCGCCTTGATCCAGTACTCGAGCGCTTCCCACATCTGGCCTTCGTCCATTTCCCGACCAAATGTCAGCGGACGACGCTCCTGCTCCCACTCCCAGTCATAGCCCGTAGCCATCGCTCCACCGCGGATATAGGTTGGATACGCACGGCCCCATGAGTTGGGCATCCAGTTGTAGCCCCAGATCGGGATCCCGGCATTGCCCATGTCGCGGACCTCCGCCAGCAGCTCTTCGATCAGCTCATCCTGTTTGGGTCCTCCGAATATCACGTCGTCGTACTTGCGCGACGGAGAAAATCCCCCCTCGATGGCGACTAGCTTCAGGCCGAACGACTCGATTCGCATGCGAAGGGCCACATAGTCGGTGAAGTCCTGTCGAGGCTTGTTGCGTCCCGGCGTTCCCGGCCCCGAGTAGACCACGATGTTCTTGATCCCGAACTGCGCTGCAGTCTGCAGCACTTCATCGGTCGGGTTCGAGATAGCTACGGCGGATTCCATTGACTACTCCTGGAATTTAGCGGGAGTCAGCATCTCCATGAACTCGATGCGCTGGCTCTCAATCAACTCTCTCACCTGCGCTCCAAGCTGGAGCGCTTCCGCCGGAAGCGAATGTCCTTCGCGGGTTGGCGTCTCCAGTTTTTCGTCTGTCCATTCGAGGCAGACGACGTCCTGCTCGCCCGGCATTGTGTAGCCGTTGTAGGAGACTCGGAACTCGCTGCGCTGCCCTGCATCCCTGTAGGCAGCCGCTTGCTTGTGGACGAGAGTGGCGACCTTGCGCGCCTGGCCCGGCTTGGTCTTGTACCAGCGCCTGACAACGTACATACCTGACCTCCATATCGGGGTTGATCTCTGGTGCCGGAATCGTAGCAGCAAGGCCAGCGTTCCGACGCGCATCAAGAAACGGATCTCTTTGGATGAATGATCAGGCGATTTCAGCGATGGACAACCTGACACACGAGGTGTCAGTTCGACTGAGACCCGATAGCGTAGTGACTACTGACGAACCCAACGACCATCCACTTTGTTGTGGAGGTTCAGAGCGCGGACGCTGTCGGCAATGCCGGGGTTCCATCGTGCAGCCTCGGCTAGTGTGACGCCGTGAATGCGATGGCTGTCCCCGGTGCCGCATTCGCATTCGCAATAGCGTGGTCCGGACGCTCCGGGTTTGTCGGGTTTGTGTGTGGGTGTGTTGATGCTCGGACGTCCGGATCGTCGTTTAAAGGCGGGGGAGGTGGGGTTTGGTGGGCGCACAGATCCATTCGGATTCCTGTCCGATGGGACGAAGCATGACCAGGTGGTATCTCTGCACGAGACATGACCGGGGGATCGTATTCCAGGCTGGCAGCGGCCGCCTCGACGCGGTCGCCAATTCCTGTCCTGTATGTGGTGGACTCTCTGCCGCGTTCGATGGATGCGCATGCGTCTATGCGGCCCAACCGCTTGATAGGTCGGCGAGGCCCGGCCGAAGAGTGATTCGCCGAGAGCGGGTTGAGGCCGCTCTGCAGGAATAGCTATTCCGATCCGGTTGGTGGCCTAGAGGTCCGATGTGGCGCGTGGTGTGGGTGGGAGGTGGAGTGTGCCCTCTGGTGAGGTATTCGTTGACAACTATGCTGATCACGGGTGCAC
>JANQIZ010000281.1 GCA_028281895.1 Dehalococcoidia bacterium | reverse complement strand
TCCTGACAGGCAAGCATCCCCGGAGCGGACCGATAGATGATTCGAAGTTCGGGAACCGCGACAGGTCACGGGGCGGATCGCTCGTGAATCGCTACTGGGACGACTATCGGCTCGACACGGTCGATAGGCTGCTGGCGGTCGCCGAGAAGCACGGCCAGCCGATGATCCGCCTCGCGCTGCAGTGGGTTTCAGAGTTTCCTGGCGTGACCTCTCCGATCTTCGGCGCACGAAGGATCGATCAGATCGAAGGGATCATCGAGGCACACTCAGAGCGTGCTCCCGATGAGGCCATGGCAGATGTGATGGAGATCGCGGAGGAGTTCGCTACGAACAGCCCAATGGTGTATCCGCCCGATCCGGGTGGAGCGTTTGGACGGGCATCAAGGCAGAGGGCACAGGCATGAAGCACGTGAATCTGGGCCGCACAGGCCTGAAGGTCTCCGAGTACTGCATCGGCGCTGATAACTTCGGCTACCAGACCGATGCTGCAGACAGCATCCGGATCATGGAGAGGGCGTTCGAGGGTGGAGTGAACTTCATCGACACCGCTAACTCTTACGGGCCTGCGGACAACCGGGGAATCTCCGAAGAGATCGTCGGCCGATTTGTGAAGTCGCGTCGAAGCGAGGTGGTCCTGGCGACCAAGGGCAGGAGCCGAATCGGTGACGGCCCTAATGATGAAGGCGTGAGCCGGAAGTACGTGATGCAGGCCATCGACGATTCTCTCCGAAGGCTGGGAACCGACTACGTGGACCTGTATCAAATCCACGCTCCCGACCCAACAACTCCTATCGACGAGACAGTTGACGCATACAACGATGTCGTCCGGGCTGGCAAAGCTCGATACATCGGAGTGTCGAACTTCGCCGGCTATCACCTCATGGATGCGCTCTGGAAGCAGGACCGCAAGAACCTCGCCTCGTTCGCCAGCGTGCAGCCAAGGTACAACCTTCTCTACCGGGAGCCGGAGCGAGAGCTCTTCAAGGTGTGCGCAGACCAGGGCATCGGTGTCATGGCTTACAGTCCCCAGGCAGGTGGCTTCCTGCTTGGGAAGCATCGCAACTTCCTGGCGGAGTCAGGTGGACGGTTCGCTGAGGATTTCAGGGCGCACTCGTTCTATCGCACAACGTACTGGAACGAGCCGACGTTCAAGGCGATGGAAGCTTTCTTGCAGGTGACTGAGAAGTACGGAGTCAGTCCGAACGCTCTCGCTCTGCGCTGGGTGATATCTAACCCTGTCATGACGTCTTGCATAGTCGGAGCACGAACGCTCGAACAGTTGGAATCCAACCTCGACGCATGGGACACGGAAGTCCCGCAGGAGGCGTTGGATGAGGCGACAACGATTGGCGATGAGCTCTGGGATACGGCTCCCTGGAAGCCGCAGATGCAAGCAAACCAGGGACCTTCGCCATTTCCGGGGATCAACTCGCCAGTGAGCACTGCCAGCCCGGCCTGAGCTCCGGGGCACAAACGACAGCCAGATTCATAACTGCAACACGCCAAAACACAAAGGAACAGACCTTGCCGCCAAGAGTTCTTGTCACGCGCCGACAGTTCGAAGATCAGATGGATCGATTGCGAGCCGCGGCCGACACGGTCGTACTGACTCGACCGGAACCAGCAACGCGGGAAGAGCTGCTCGAAGCAGTGAAGGGCGTGACGGCGATCTTTGCCCACATCACTGACAGCATCGATGCCGACGTGATGGACGCAGCGGGAGACTCGCTGAAGGTGATCGCGGAATTTGGTGTCGGATACGACAATATCGATGCTGCGGCGGCGAGTGAGCGAAACATCGCAGTTGGTAACACTCCAGGAGTGCTGACCGAAACCACTGCAGACTTCGCGTTCGCGCTCATCCAGGCTGCCGCCCGGCGTCTGGCTGAAAGTGACAGGTTCGTCAGGCGGGGCGAGTGGAAGTGGTTCGACCCGCTTGACCTGCTGGGCCTGGACATCAATGGCTCCACACTCGGAATCATCGGCATGGGACGCATCGGAAGCTCTGTAGCCGACCGTGCGGTCGCGTCTGGCATGCGAGTCATCTACTACAACCGCAACCGGGCCGGTGACGAGCATGGCGCTGAGCTGGTTGGCTCGCTCGGTGAGCTACTGGCCCAGTCGGACTTTGTCACACTGCACTGTCCACTGACACCTGAGACGCAGGGGTTGATTGGAGCAGAAGAGCTAAAGCAGATGCAGAGTCACGCGGTGCTAATCAACACCGCCCGCGGCCCTGTCGTTGACATGGAGGCGCTCACGGCGGCTCTGGCCGATGGCGAGATCGCCTATGCAGCGCTGGATGTGACCGATCCAGAGCCGATCCCCACGGATCATGCCCTGCTGAAAATGGACAATGTGACGCTGCTTCCGCATATCGCATCGGCGACTGTCGGGACGCGTCGGAAGATGTCTGAGATGACCGTCGACAACATCCTGGCGGCTCTTGAGGGGAACCTGCCGCCCAACTGCGTGAATGCTGACGAGATCAACTGGTAGATCGGCAAACAGGCCAGACGCTGGCTAGCCGACGCTCATGCAGACCTTGATGACCTCGTCTTCGTAGTTGGCATACATGTCGTAAGCCTTCTGCACCTCGCTGAAATCGAGGTTGTGCGACTTGAGTCGTGCAGGGTCTACCCACCCGCGGTCCTTCAAAGCCACCATCTCGCGGATCTCCTTTGTCGGCTCCGCGGTGGCGGCGATCTGAGTTGGGATGATCGTGCACGCCTTCTGCATCCACTCGTGATGGAAGAACTCGGTCTTCTGCTTGAGCGGACCGGTCAGCGAGAAGTTGATGAAAGTGCCCCAGCGCTTCACGATCTTGATGCATGTCTCGAAACCGATAGGATCCCCGGAGGTGTCGACCACGATGTCGACTCCCTCGCCGCGAGTGATCTCATCAATCACCTCGGACAGATTCTCAGTCTCCGGGTTCACCGTGTGAGTGGCGCCAACTTCTAGCGATTTCTTGAGGCGGTAGTCGAGCCTGTCGATGCCGATGATCTGCTCGGCGCCCTGTGCCTCGGCGATCATGGTGAACGAAAGGCCGATTCCACCCTGCCCGAAAACAGCGATCTTCTTGCCTGCCGGGTTGCCCCAGTGCTTGGCTGAGTACAGAACGGTGCCCGTGTGCTGGCACATCACCCAGTCATCTATCGGTCCGTAGTCAGGGACCGGAATCACGCGAATCGCTTCCTGCGTGATGTACTCCACAAGTCCGCCCGTCACTCCCCTGCTCGGAATCACGATCGCCCGCTGCCCTTCCTTGACATCGGGCATCCGGCTCTCGACAACAGTTCCGGCGATCTCATGACACGGCATGCCGGGAGCCATGGGGTATGCCTCTTCCGGCAACTCAGCGTGGTACATCCCGTGGATGTCACTGCCGCATACCGAGACAGACTCGATCTTGATCTTGGCGAAGCCGTCCTGGGTCTCTGGCTCTGGGATATCTATGAACTCGAACGTCTGGGGGGCAACGAGCCGTGCGGCTTTCATCCGGTATTTCGTCTCCTGTGGCGGGCCGTGGCGAACAGTCCGGAACTTTACACCCGCGCCGACACAAAGTCAGCAGATCGATGGATCGGAATCGGATCAGCCTTGGTGCGATGCTAGGATTCTGCCCTCAGATCACACAGCATGAGCGCGAAACCGCGGCGCCTATCCAAACACTCGGAGGCCTGGACGATGAAACCAGAGGTCAAGATCACCAAGCTTGAAGTGACGACGTTCGAGTACGAGCTCCAGGACGTTGGCAAGGACTACAACACGTTCAACATGGTGTTCGAGGCTGGCAGCCGTCTGAAGTCGAGAGGCAGCGTCCTGACTATGCACACCGACCAGGGGATCGTCGGTGAGTATCCGACCGGTGGGCCGGCGCTTGCAGAGGTCGCTCATGCTGCCGGATACCTTATTGGCCGCAACGCGCTTGAGCGCGAAGAGGTCTACAACGACACCAAACGCGGCCTGCGGCACTACGCGATGCTCGGCGTCGGAGTGATCGACATCCTTCTCTGGGATATTGCGGGAAAGCTGTACGAAGAGCCGATATACCGCCTGCTCGGAGGCTCGAAGAAGCCCCTGCCTGCTTCTGCCTCCACTCTTCACGGCGATGAGAACGGCGGATTGACCACGCCTGAGCAGTTCGCAGATTTCGCAGAACAGTGTCTCGAGATGGGATATCCCGCGTTCAAGGTCCATGGCTGGGGCCTCGCGAGAAACAACATCAAGCGCGAGATCGCGAACGTTCTCAACCTCGGCAAGAAGTTCGAGAACCGACTGCATCTGCTGATCGATCCGGCGTGTGAGATCAAGAACTTTGGCGATGCTCTGGCTCTCGGACGGGCGTGCGACGAGGCGAAATTCTTCTGGTGGGAAGACCCTTACCAGGACGGGGGCGTGTCACAGTTCGCTCACAGGAAGCTGCGGCAGATGGTCAAGACTCCATTGCTGCAGACAGAGCACATCCGGCTGCTTGAGCAGCATGTGGACTTCATCGTGGCAGACGGCACGGACTATGTCAGGGCCGGAGCACACGAAGACGGTGGAATCACGGGGGCCATGAAGATCGCCCATGCCAGCGAGGGGTTTGGCCTGGACATGGAGCTGCACGGTCCCAGCCCTGCTCACAGACACGTGATGTCGTCGATCCGAAACACGAACTTCTACGAGCTTGGACTTGTCCATCCAAACGTGAAGACAACTAAGCCGCCCATCTACCTGGACTACAACGACGACCTGGATGGCGTGGACAAGGATGGTAACTTCTGGGCTCCGGACGGCCCCGGACTGGGCGTCGAACTAGACTGGGACTGGATTCGGGCCCACCAGGTGGACTCCGGGGTGCTGGCAGAGGCGTAGACCATCAGGAGCGTCCATCTCTCCTGTTTGGCGGCATCACCGGATTCGCCATCTTCCAAATGTAACTATCTGGTATCGATTCGGTGTCAGTCTCCAGCCTTCAGTTGAGGGGCAGGTCTGGAGAACGCGGTTTCCGGTTGTCACCACGTTGGCATTGTTGTAATCACCTAGGGTTTCGGGTGGAAACACGTTCTACGCGGGCGCAAACGAAGTCCAAACTGTAATGCGACGACTCCCGGTGGAATAGTTCCTGCCGCGAGCGCCGGAATAGTTTCTGCCCTGTCCTCGGAGGACACCTTTGGCCCGAATCCTCGTAGTCGACGACAACGCCGACGTCAGATTGGCTCTTTCGACCATTCTTGAAGACGCAGGTCACGAAGTGATTGAGGCGGAAGACGGCGAGCAGGTGTTCGACATGGTGCTCGCAGACGATCCTGAACTGGTGCTCCTGGATGTCATGATGCCCCGGGTAAGCGGTTTTGATGCGCTTGCGGCGCTCAAGGCAGACACTCGCACATCGCAGATTCCCGTCATCATGGTCACAGCCAAGGGGCGTCCTGAGGACATGGCAATGGCACGCTCGCTGGGCGCAGTAGAGTACATCACGAAGCCGTGGGCCGAGGGTGACGTCGAGTTGCGGGTAGACTGGGCACTGGCCACTTCTCAGGCCAGCTAAACAGCCCGGTCCACAAGGCGATCTGCCCGGCCGGTTCGAATTGACTCGATGACCGGTGCCGCCGTAGCCCTTGTTCTCGTTTCCGCATTCGCGCACGCCTCCTGGAATCTGATCGCGAAGCGGGCTAACACTCCCGAACTCACCAACTGGTGGATGGCAGCAACCAGTGGGTTGATGATGACCCCGGCAGCTATCGTGCTGCTTGTCCTCGACGTTCCGACTCCCACCGGGTGGCTCTTCATCGGCGGGACCATCATTCTCCACGTGCTGTACTTCTTCACCCTGGGCCGCGCATACCGATACGGGGATCTGTCGATCGTCTATCCGGTTGCGCGTGGGCTTGGACTCAGCCTCATACCCGTGCTGGGTGTGTTGCTGCTCAACGAAGGCGTCTCTGCTGTCGCAGGGCTTGGCATGGCGCTCATCCTGATCGGGATCATCGCGATCGGTGTCAGCTCGGGTAGCGGTCAAGCAGGCAGGCCAGGCAGGTTGAGGCTGGATCGCGGCCTGCTGTTTGCGATGGCTACAGGCGTGCTGATCGGCTCATACTCGGTGCTCGACAAGCGGGGCGTCGAGCACGTGACTCCCGTTCTCTACATGTACTTCCTCACTGCCGGAGGGTCGCTTGGCTCACTGGCCCTGATCCATCGCAGCTATTCCCGGCTGCAGTTCACGGCTGAGTTCCGCAGGCACTGGAGAGCGATCGTGATTGGCGGAGGTCTCCAGTTCTCCGCATACGCCCTTGTGCTCACTGCGTTGCGATTCTCACAGGTCAGCTACGTAGGCCCGTTCCGTGAGCTTGCAATAGGAATTGGAGTGGTGCTGGGCGCGGTCGTGCTCAAGGAGAGGGTGACGAGGATGCGTATAGCAGGGACAGGAGCGATCGGCGCCGGAGCACTGATCATCGCATTCGCTCCATGACCCGGTCTTATTCCAGTGTCTTCAGGTACGCCAGCAGATCGTCCAGCTCGGCATCGCTCAGACCTGAGAAGTTGCTCATCACGTTGTTGTAGCCGTCGACGACTACCGCTCCAGGATCCCTGATCGACTCCCTTATGTAGGCGTCGTCACCGCGATGACGGATTCCTGCGAGTCCGGGGCCGACCAGCCGACTGGAGTTTGTTCGGTGACACGCGCTGCAGCCTTCGCCGCGAAACAGCTTCTCGCCACGCGCCTCAACCAGACTGAGCGTCACTGCTGGCTCCGAGGAGGAATCGCCGCCGCTACAGGCGACAGCAACGATACCGAGCGCCAGGACTAACGCTGTGGCGATCCGCTGTCTGGCAAAAATCAGTCTCATATGATCTCGGTGGCGGTCTGTTTGGTGTGAGCAGGTCCTGCTTGTCTCCGTGCTTCAAGCTATTATGTCGCCGCTGGCCGCAGAATGGCGATTGCGATATCGATTGCCCAGCAAGGGAGGCAACTCATGTCGGACTACCAGGGACTGCTGGCGGAAACGGTGATTCATCCAGGGGCTGGTGGGGAGATGATCAGCGCCTATTTCGCCAGGCCGCTCGGACCCGGTCCCTACCCCGGCGTGATCGTGGTTCACCACATGCCCGGCTGGGATGACGCTACGAAGTGGATCACAAGCCGCTTCGCTTACTACGGGTTCAATGCGATCTGCCCGAATCTCTACCATCGCGAAGGACCTGGAGAGCCTGATGAGGTCGCTGCCGTCGCTCGTGCCGCTGGAGGCGTGCCGGACGACAGGTTCATTGGCGATGCGGCGGGAGCAATGGACTATCTAAACGCGCTGCCCTACTCCAATGGCAAGGTCGGCATGATCGGATTCTGCTCAGGTGGACGTCAGACCTACCTGGCGGCAGGGCGAATCCCCGAACTGGATGCGGCGGTCGACTGCTGGGGCGGCCGAGTGATTGCCACCGAAGATCAGCTTACGGAGCGCCAGCCAATAGCGCCGATCGAATACACGAATGTCATCAACTGCCCTATTCTCGGCATCTTCGGGAACGAAGACCAGTCACCGACCCCTGAAGATGTCGACAAGACCGAGGAAGAGCTGAAGAAGCACGGCAAAGAGTACGAGTTCCATCGCTATGACGATGCGGGGCATGGCTTCTTTGCCATTGATCGTCCCGGTTATAGGCCAGTGCAGGCGACGGACGCCTGGGAGAAGATCCTCGACTTTTATGGCCGTCATCTCTCTTGAGTACGGCCCTCGAATCATCGCTCAGGCGGCAGTAACGCGGCGCCTGAAAGTCACACAGAGGTGAAGACAATGTGCTCCTGGATAGTTGAAAAGGCCGAGATGGACGGAGTTGCCAAAGGGCCCGATGGCTGGATGAACATCAAGCAGGCAAACGTCTACTTCGATCATCCTTTCAAGGCGCCAATGGACCACGCGCTGATTCTCGACTTCGTGCGCGACCCTGACAGGCCGGACGGCCGCGTGGCGATCGAGATCAGTGCAGAATCGGCGCAGAGGCTGATCGCATCAATCCAGAGGGCACTGACAACAGGCGAAGCGGTGCATGTGCTCGGCGAAGCGACACATGCCTAGCCTACTAACGACACAGGAATACCGAAAGGCGAGTTGATGACGAAGAAACGCGTGCTGGTTACCGGACTGAGCGGAGTTGTTGGCTCGGCGCTCAGGCAGGAGTTCGAAGAGCGCTACGAGTTGTCGTCGCTCTCGCGCTACGGCGCAGACGGCATCCCGGAAGAGCGCAACTTCAAGGGCAACATCTCCGACCTGGACTCGATCCTGCCCGCATTCGAGGGACAGGACGCTGTCGTCCACTTAGCCGCAGACCGCAGCGCGACTGCGGACTGGTCGTCTGCGTTGAAAAACAACTTCGTGGGCACCTATAACGTCTTCGAAGCGGCCCGCATCGCCGGGGTCAAGCGCGTCATCTATGGCAGCTCTCAGCATGCGACCGGAGGCTTCTACCTCGACGAGCCCTACCGCTACATCATGGCCGGGGAGTTCGACAAGGTTGAGCGGCCGTACCCGCTGCTGGATGAGACGATTCCTATCCGCCCTTCCGGCTACTACGGCACGTC
>JANQIZ010000266.1 GCA_028281895.1 Dehalococcoidia bacterium | reverse complement strand
TTCATCGCGATAAGCGACGCCGGAACTCCGCTTGCGACGCGTGCTCAGGCCGGTGAGTTCGCTCACTGGCTCGATACCCCGCGAGACGTGGGTGGCCGCTTCTCCGCGCTCACCGCTTTCGGGCTTCTGCCTGCCGCAGCGCTTGGCCTCGACGTGGCTGCGCTGGTTGCCTCAGCAGACGCCATGGCGCGGAGCACCCGTGATGATTCAGATAGCAATCCCGGACTTCACCTTGGCGCGGTTCTTGGCGCGAACGCGCTGGCAGGGCGCGACAAGGTAACGCTCATCATGTCGCCCGGCCTTGAGCGCTTCGGCCTGTGGGTCGAGCAGCTTCTTGCTGAGTCGACGGGCAAGAGCGGCAAGGGACTCATCCCGGTTGCCGGGGAGCCGCTTATGAACCCGCGGCACTACGGCAGCGACCGCAACTTCATCTACCTGAGACTGGATGACGCCGACAACTCGGTCACCGATGCGCTTGCCGGTGACCTCAAGGTCGCCGGGCATCCGGTGATGTCGTACAGCCTTGGCGACCTCTCACTACTCGGCGGCCAGCTATTCCTGTGGGAGTTCGCCACCGCGGTCACCGGTCATCTTATGCAGATCTTCCCGTTCGACCAGCCGGACGTTAACGGCGCCAAAGAGGCGGCGCGGGCGATCCTGGACTCCGGAAAACTGCCGTCGGAAGAGTCTGGAAAAGACCTCGAAACCGCAATTGCACAACTGATTGAAACGCCAAAACCGGGTGACTACGTGGCTATCGGAGCCTTCATTCCGGAGTCTGACGAGGCCACGCGAGCGCTGTCAGATTTGCGGGCTCGGATCACTCGTAAAACAAGTATGGCGACGACCTGCGGTTTCGGACCCCGATTTCTGCACTCCATTGGCCAGCTCTACAAGGGCGGTCCTAACTCGGTGAGGTTCCTCGGAGTCCTTTCACACGGTTCCGGAGACATTTCTGTTCCAGGCGAGTCATACACTCTCGGCGCCCTGACACCGGCGCAGGCCTACGGAGATTTTGAGGTAATGCGGCAACGCGGGCGTCGGATTCAGACGGCATCGTTGGGTAAGAACTACGTACATGAAATCGAGGAAAGCTTGAGAGATTAGAGCGGTGACGTAATGGCCCGGGCAGCGGGAGTGAGGACCAGCTGGCCAGGCTGCGTTGAGTGAGGACTTCGCACGCATCAGCTCTGCACATCAGATATTCCGGCGCTAAACCAGCGCTGGAGTGGAGAGAACATCCGATGATTCAGGACATCACCGGATCCCCGCTTACATTCATGGCAGGGATCGACCACAGGATTAACTTCTGCAGGGAAGTGATTGGCTCCAATGGCGAGCCTACGGCTTCCGAGCGCAACCGGGCCGCAAGGCTCAAGACGGTTGTCTTCAACGCCATGAAACAGGCGGTTGAAGGCGGCGTGCCGAAGTCGCAGGCAGCGATCTGGTCGGATTCCGACCTTGGCGAGTCTGTCCTGCTTCGTGGTCGCGCTATGAACCTGCTCACCGGCGTGTCCGCGGATCAGCGGACCGAAGGCGCTGGCTCTGAGCTGACACCGACGCGTGGCTGGGACGCCGCAGTCAGGCTTGATGTCGACTTCGCAGGCGTGCGCGTCAACTACAACCCTGACTCTCCACGCCACATCCGCGAGCAGGCGCAGGACAACCTGTTCCGGCTCTCGCGCAAGTGCCGCTCCGGCAATCGCGGCCTCATGGTCGAGCTGCTGGCATCGCCCACGCGCCGCCAGATCGAGCGCACAGGCGGATATGAAGAGGCACGCACGATGGTGCTGCTTGAGTCGATGCGGCAGCTCCAGGACGCTGGAGTAGAGCCGGCTGTCTGGGTCTTCGAGCCTCCTGCCGACGCACGCTCTGCTGCCGCGCTGGCTGCGCAGGCGCACCTCGATGAGCGCTACGGCATCCAGGTGCTGTTCGTGGTCGGCTCTGAGCCGAACCCTTCGGACGACTGGGACTACCCGACTCGATCCGAGGAGGAGATGACGACGTTGGCAGCGCGGACGCTTGGTGCAACTGGCATCGTGATCGGTCCTGCTGCCTACTTCGCGCAGCTGGCTCAGCTTCACCAGAACATGATCACTGAGGAAGAGGCGACGGACAGCATCGCCCGTCGGATCCAGAGCCTGCACCGCGTCTTCAACGACGCTCGCGCAACCGCGGAAGTGGTCTAGAAGAGTCGACTCTGCGTCCGTCGCAGCGCCAGGCTTCCAAGCCCAACAACCCACCCTCTGACTCCCTCCCTACTAGGGAGGGAGAAACGCGTCGACTTCCCGACCGTTAGCTATCGGTGAAGTTGCCTTTTTGTCATCCCGACCGCAGCGGAGGGATCTGACCGTTCATGCATTGTGACAAGCGCTGCAGCTATTCCCTCTCCCTCGAGGGAGAGGGTCAGGGAGTGGGTGGTTCTGCCTTGTCATTCTGAACTTGATTCAGAATCTCTCGATGGCCGTACATGAACAGTCAGATCCCTCACATTCGTTCGGGATGACAAACTCCCACCCTCTAACTCCCTCCCATATGAGAGAGAGGATGGCCTCGTCATTCCGGACTTGATCCGGAATCTCCTTTGACCAGTCATCGGGAGATGCTGAATCAAGTTCAGCATGACGAAATCGACCCACCCTCTGACTCCCTCCCTACGAGGGAGGGAGAAGTGAGGCATAGCTATCTGGCGTTCGGGATGACAAAGGGAAAGTCGGGATGACAAAAGTCTGGACGCCGAGGCGACACAGGCAAAAGCTCTACCTACCGGCTGCGGGATAGCTTCGCCATGCCTGCGAGGACCCAGTAGCCCGGGCCGAGCTTGCTCTTCCAGCGCTGGTAAGACGACTCGCCCCTGACAAGCCTGCACGCTGCTGCCCATACAGGCGGCATTCGCATCACGAGGCGCACGAAGACCGACGGGACAACATAGAACGCATCGCGCAAAGTTTGGCCGACGCGGTACTCGCTGAGCATCAACTCTTCCATCGCTGCCGTATAGCCGGTGCCGCTGCGGCTCTCCAGTCCTGCCACGACATGCTCAGCCGCCAGACCTCCACTCTTCACAGCGCCGTAGATGCCATCGCCACTCAACGGGTCCACCGTTCCCGCCGCATCGCCAGCCAGCAAGACCTGGCCGTCCTCCACGGGAGAGCCGGGCACGACAACAGGCAGGTGGTGTCCCTTAACTGTCGTGAACTCGTCAGGGTCGAATCCGTAGGAACGCGTGACCCTCGCCAGGTGCTCGCGGAGCCTTGGCGCCTCTGATCGCGGTCCCCACACGCCGATATTCAGGTGGTCGTCTTTTGGAAACAACCAGCCGTAGCCACCGCTCAGAGCGCCGATTGACAGACTGACCATCTGCCGCCAGTCCTGTGGAGCGTTCTCAGGGATAGGAATCAGGCCTTCCAGCGCCACCGTCATCTCGCGTTGTGGATCCAGCCCTGCCAGCTTCGCCGTCTGCCCATTGGCTCCATCTGCCGCGATCAGCTTTTGTGCGGTAAACGACCGGTCGCCGTCTGAGATCGTCACGTGGCCATTCCGCTCCACGGACCTCAGACGAAAGCCCTCTTCAAGGCGGGCTCCTGCCTGAGTCGCCTTCTCAAGAAGCAGCGCATCCAGCCGGGAGCGGCGTGTGAGCAGCGCCAGCGGCTCATCGCTCGTCATTGTGTACGGATGTTTGGTGCCTGAGAAGAACTGGACGCTATGGACCGTGTTCTCGACAACGGGCGAGATATCGAATGGCAGGAGCCGGGCAGTGCGCATGTTGACGCCGCCGCCGCACGGCTTGTCCCGCGGGAACTCAGCGCGGTCGACGATCACAGTGGAGAGCCCGCGCTCTGCGCATTCCCTGGCAGCGGTGCTGCCAGCAGGTCCTGCGCCTACTATGGCAACGTCGTAGATCACTCTGGCGATACGTGGTCCAGCATCAAGCCGCTCTTGGCCGTCCTCGACGGGATTATCACACGCCGAGGTACGGAAATCACGTTGTGATACGCATGTTCGACATGCCCAGATGCCAGCGAGTACTGTTGTGCAAAGCCAACATTTACAAGCAGTAATGCGTGATATATACTACATTCAACAAGGCAATGTGGACTCGGTCCAACAACAAGAAACTGTCGGAGGGATTGAGATGGAAGGACTACAAGCTGCAGCGATCGTACTGGCGGCCATTGGCGCGCTGAACTGGGGTCTCGTGGGACTGTTCAAGTTCGACCTGGTGGCGTTCGTAGCGGGCGGACTGAAGTTCGGAGAGGTGAACACCGTCTCCAGAGTGGTATACGTCCTGGT
>JANQIZ010000256.1 GCA_028281895.1 Dehalococcoidia bacterium | reverse complement strand
GAGCACTGGAAATGGCTCGAGAACCTGACTCACCAGCAACGGCTGGAGTTGCAGATCAACGTGATGGACTCGCCTGAAGACTGCTCGATAGTCGTCGTCGGCGCTGATCGGGCGAAGACAGCCGTCTTCCCGAGCGGCCCGTCACCGGTGACCGAAGGCATAGACCAGTACATGGCATAGGTAACTTGGAAGCTCCGAATAGCCGCCAGATGCTGATGCCGCGCTGTCGGTCTGGCGTTCCGCCGTGTTCTGGACAGGAGTCTGCGTATGCCTCAGGCTTTTAATGCGATAGTCATCGGCGTCGGCGCCATGGGAAGCGCGACCACATACGAGCTTGCAAAGCGCGGCAAGCGCGTGCTGGGGCTGGAGCGCTTCGACATACCGAATGACCAGGGCTCTTCGCATGGAGTGAACCGGATCATCCGCCTCGCCTACTACGAGGATCCCTCTTACGTGCCGCTTATGCGCCAGGCATACGAGCTGTGGAGTGAGATCGAAGCTGCCGCTGGCGAAACGCTGCTTTACAAGACGGGGTCGATTGACACTGATGCCGAGGGCGGAGCGGTATTTGAAGGATCGCTGGAATCGTGCAGGGTCCATGACATTCCTCATGAGGTGCTGACTGCGACCGAAACGAATCGACGTTTTCCTGGCTACAGCCTTCCCGAAGGACACATGTCGCTTCTACAGACCGACGGCGGTTTCTTACTGTCCGAGCGGTCGATTGTCGCCTACGCAAACGCCTCGATGGCTCGTGGCGCTGAGATACATGCAAGAGAGCAGGTGCTGGGCTGGGATGTGACGGGCGCGGGCACAGTGAAGGTACGGACGGACCGGGCTGAATATGAGAGCGAATCGCTGGTGATCACAACCGGAGCCTGGAGCGAACAGATCGTGCCGGGCATCTCTGGAAACGCTGTGGCCGAACGGCAGGTCCTGGCATGGCTGCAACCCGAAGATCCATCCCTGTTCTCGCCTGATCGATTCCCTGTGTTCAACGCGATGTTTGAGGAAGGTCGGTACTACGGCTTCCCGGTATTTGGCATTCCGGGTTTCAAGATCGGCCGTTATCACCACCTGGACGAACAGACCAATGCCGACGATCTTGCAAGGGATGTGACCGCCAGGGACGAGGAGATACTGCGAGATGCCGTGAGGCGATACTTCCCTCAGGCGAATGGTCCAGTGATGACGATGAAGACGTGCATGTTCACCAACTCGCCGGATGAGCACTTCATCATCGGATCGCCGCCAGGAATGTCGCAGGTCTCGTTTGCCGCCGGCTTCTCAGGTCACGGCTTCAAGTTTGCCAGTGTGATCGGCGAGATCATGGCAGACCTGGTGACTGAGCAGGGCACGCGTCACGACATCTCGATGTTCGATCCGGCTCGGTTTGGGTGAGGCTGATCTATCGCGGAAACCAGTGACGCTTCTCGACAAGGCCTCGCACGTACATAAGCTGGCCAACATGAGCCAGGCCTCCGTGAACGGCGCGGAATACGAGATCGCGCACGCTTCCATCACCTGAATGGCCGCCAAGCGTCGCGGTGGATGAGAGATCACTGAGCTTGCCGAGTTCAGCCACAAGGAATTCACTCGCGGCGACTGCATACTCGCGAACCACTTCTACAGAAGTTGGCCCGACCGCATCCACCTCTTCATCGGTGTGGCCGCGCCCGGTGTTGGATTGGTCGGGAGCTAGGCCGAACTGCTTGTGCCAACGATTGCTCACCCACAGCTGTTCTGAGCCGGCCAGCGCGGCCGCCCTCGCGTCTTGCAGACGGGCGATGTGCCATGCGATCCAGGCCATGTTGTTCGACTGCGCTGAAGGCCGCCATAAGATCCGCTCGAGAGTCATTCCGTCCAGCGACATCTGGAGCTCGGTGTTGACCTCGTTCAGAACCTGCATCACGAAACTGTTGAGATCATCAGTCGGCAAGGCGTTTGCTCCCGGTCACGTCGATTTGGCAGCGATGTCCCGAAGGTACTGTGCAAGCGATGCCTCACCAGTAACTTCAAGCTCGGATATCGGACCGCGCCCCCATAGCCAGAGGTTGAGCGCGGCGGGTTCTCCGGAGATCACGCAGTCCGGCTCGGACTGATCGGGCTCAAGCAGCACAGTCGGAAAGTTTTCGAACACCCTGCCGCTGCGAGATGTGCCGGAGAAATCGGCCTTTCGAAGATGCCAGCTTCGATCGCCAGTCGTTAGGCGTATCACTGAGCTGTCTCTATTGAGCGATGCCCACGGTGGATATCCCTCGATGAAGATGGTGAGAGCTTCATCGATTCCGTCCTTGGCGATCTCCGGATTGATCGGGGTTGATGGTCCGTGCGCAAGCTCTCCGTCTACCCGATGAATAAGCGTCTCATGCGCCATCCGGCGTATCCAGAAGCCAACCGTCTGGTCAGGTTTGTGCCATGTCCATGCGTGATCAGATGGGCTCTTACCCCGGAACGCCTCCAGCATCAGCGCTGATCCCTCTTCAAACCACTCGACCAGGTTTTCGCTTGGCTTTTCGAAGGTGAAATCTTTGTCTCTGAGACTCAGCCGAACCGTTGATTCCTTCTCTCGATGAATTCGTCCCAGGTGCAGCAGCAGATCACGCATTAACCAGCCGGGGCAGGTCGGGATTTCGGCGCTCATGTCAGTCCGAGCAGCTGCGGCTAGCAGCGCTGAGTCGTTCTGAATCGAAGCCAGGAAAGCGTCCCAGCCAGGACTGTCTGTTTCTGATCTGTTCATTGAGTGGAGTATCAAGCTAATGGATGCCGCAGGATTCTACTTGAGGCTGAGTTCGAAGACTCGGCGATGCGCAGATGCAAACGCTTAACACACACCAGGCAATCGTTTCCTCTACGGGCTGCAATCCTAAGGCAACCCGTGCTCAACAGTCGAAATCTCACCCTTGAATATGCCTCCCTGTGTTCGATAGGCCTGCGCTCGTTCGCTAACAGCAATTTCGATTCCAGGGACTGGCCATAAAGCACCCAGGGTCTCTAGAGACCCAAAGCACCCCGGGGTTCTTGTTGAGGTCTTCTCGACTATTCGCTCTTATCAGCGTGATGACGATCGCGCTGTTCGGCTGCGCTCCAGGCGCAAATGCCGAAGACCCTGCAGAAGCGATCAGTTCACCGACGGTCGAAACTCAACCTGCGCCACCCAGGGCTGTCCCTACATCGACACCGTGGCCGCAGTTTGGCCCTCCGCCAGTGAGTGCTGCTCAGGTAACTGCAACTGCGCAACTGGTGCAGAATTCACCAGGCGATGTCGATGAGACTCCTGTGGCTCCAGCGCCTTCGCCGACAGCAACGGCCAGTCCGGTGCCGACACCAACACGAGCTGTTCCGACGCCAACAGAGGTTCCAACAGCGACTCCACCAGACCGCTCGGGAACCTATGTCCCATCAATTCCCGTTTCATACCCGCCGACTCTTGATTGGGAGAAACTTGTTGGTGACGATGAGATTGTCGTCCTGCACGTTTCGGGAGAAGCGCGGGTTACGGTGCGAGAGTATCGCATTGATCGAGAGCTGGTGAGATCGATCGATGATCTGGATGACAGTGTGGTTGTTTCGGATTTCGTTGACTGGAGCGATCGCGCGATCTCAGATTCAGGCCTGACCGGCCCTCACTCACTCAGGCGCGAATTCGGCGGCACCTGGCTCGCAGATCAGGCGGTAGCCGTCGTGGACATGCACATCTGGGGCGAACTGGCGGTGGAGATCGTGATCGAATCCACTGCAAAGGCATGGGCCGATGGCACAAACATACGCAGCACAGCGCTGTTCATCGCTGAATCGTTCAGGCCTGAATTTGGAGCTACGGACTCTGAAGCCTGGCAGGTTAGTGATGCCATCGAAGCGCGATTCTCATCTCGGCCATCCGGCATCTATGTCGCCGATCCCGGCGGAGGATTGCAGACACAACTCACATGCAAGGAAGTGCGAGTGAGCCTGCTATCTGACCCGCTGTATATCGCCGCCGGCGAATGGCAAGTCCATGCCGCCACACTTCAAGGTGTACAGGTCTGGTCCATCTTCGAGCCCGGATTCTCGATTGTCGAGTCGAGCGGGAACTCCTCTGCCTGCTAGAGCCTCCATCTGCCTCGCCACTCGTTAATTAATGGCAATTCAGCACCGCTGATTCCGTGTTCTATCGACCGCCAGGGTGAGCATCCAGTGCTGGTGATTGGTAACGTTTAGTCAATTCGTCACGACTATCGATAGAAGCGCTTATCCGATAGGTAAGCGCAGGATCGAGGATTCACCGAAATGACTACGCCTGAGGCGCCACTGACCCAAGCACAGCTTGATGCCCTTGCCCAACTCGACACTCCGACCATCGCAAATGCCCTGGAAGAGCTGGACATTCGCCCGCGAACGGAAGGGTTCATGCGGCCCGAGATCAAATGTGTCTCTCCTGTTGAGGGCACAGTCGTTGGATACGCGGTCACCGGCCTCATTTCCGCGAGGCACAGATCTCCACAGGCGCTTGGACGTTCTGACTACTGGGACGCGATAGTTTCAGTGCCGGGCCCAAGGATGGTCGTTCTGCACGACATCGACTATCCGGATGTGATCGGCTCGTACTGGGGTGAAGTCCAGGGCAACACCGCGCTTGGCCTTGGCTGTGTTGGCGCGGTGACGGATGGCGGAGTCAGAGACCTGCGCGAGGCCGAAGAGATGGGCTTCCCGTTCTGGGCGAAAGAGGTGATGGTCTCCCACGGCTACATCCATGCGCTGGAATTCAATGTGCCCGTGGGGATAGGTGGCGTGCTTGTCCGCCCGGGCGATGTGATAGCCGCCGATATCCATGGCGCCATCGAGGTGCCTGTCGATGCGGTGCCAAAGCTGCCAGACGTCGCGAAGCTGCTTACAGAGCGAGAGTCGATTGTGATCGAA
>JANQIZ010000248.1 GCA_028281895.1 Dehalococcoidia bacterium | reverse complement strand
GAGGCCGCTGTGCGCCAGATCCCCAGTGACAGGCTCGCCTGTGAGCGACTGCCACAGCGATTCGGTCTCGCGGTCGAACATGAGCTTATTGCCCTGGTTCAGAAACCCGGACGTTCCGAACTCGAACACTCTCCCGTCAATCTCGGCATCGAACAGGATGCCCGTTCCACAGAGCGTTCAATAGACGAGAGCGATCGGACGCCCTCCAACAACGTCGTTCGCAAGCTCGTGGACTCTCATGATCCGCTCTGGATAGGCGCGGGCTTCTCCATTGACGACAACACCGAAAACGCGCTCTTCTGGATCGAGGTATTCAGCCTCGATTGGTGAGATGAACGCCGGGGATTCCAGTGATGGGATGCCGTCCTTGCCGACTCCTCCGAACTGCACGCCCCAGAGAGGGATTCGCGTTGGAACATCCCGATACAGGAACGAATCGAGGCCAACCGCGACCTCGGAGTACAGATCGCCCTTCCATTCGTCGTAGCCGGCCAGCGGTTCGAACTCCGGGTGATCTGCGAGCCATTCGATCCACAGAGGCTGTGATTCGAACCCGCCGCCGAGATCGACTCCGGTAAGTGAAGCAAGCGCCTCGCCGAGCGGCACCGAGGTGACCGGGTCGAACGACAGGCCTGTCAGTTCGACAAGCGGAGCCACGAGTCCCGGATGACCGAGATCGGACATCTGGCGCAGCACATCTGGATCAGGGCCGGTTCGCAGGTCGAAAAGTCGAAAAAGAAGCGCGAATGCCAACCTGTCGTCATCTGAGAGCGGTGGCCGAGGCGTTGATGTGGGCACAACGAGTGTCGTCGGTGGTGTAGTCGGCGATTGCGCCTGTGGAGTCGATGTGGCTGCAGGCTGCAGAGTCTCGGCTGGCGAAGAGCACGCGGCGACTCCCAGTGTCACAATGACGGCGAATGCGAAGATGGCAAGCGCCCGAGACGTTCGATTACCAGCCTGTGCCAGCTCATTTGCGTGATGGATCAAGTCGATACGACCCTGACTGAACAGATGCCCAGCCACTCAGAAACCGATTGCTCAAGTCGCATAGCGCCGCCTGCTGGACCTGCCGAATGGTTCGAGGATGCGTTGCAATCAGCATCAGACCTCGGTCTCGCATTCGTGAGCCCGGCGCCGCCTGAGAGCCGCCTGACGTCGGTCAACGGACTATGCCTGCGATATCTCGACTGGGGCAATGGTCACCTTCCAGACCTGCTCTTCATACACGGGTTTGCTCAGCAGGCGCACTCGTGGGATTTCGCCGCCCTCGCCTTGCAGGACCTGTTTCACGTCATATCGCTCGACCTTCGAGGCCATGGCGAGAGCGACCGCGCGGCGAATGGCATCTATACGTTTGATGACCTGTACGTTGATCTGGACGCGTTCGTTCTCGCAGCAGGCCTGGAGAATCTGGTCATTTGCGGTCTGTCGCTTGGCGGCACGCTCGCATACACCTATGCATCTCGCAACCCGGAGCTGGTTTCTGTACTCGTGATAGCTGAATCGGCGCCCGAGTCGCGCAGGGAAGGGCGAGATGCGATTCGCAACTTCACATCCGGGCCGTTCGAGTTTGCGTCCATGGACGAGCTGGTGAAGAAGGTGCAGACGCTGACTCCTCATCGATCGGAAGACCAGGTGCGGAGATCACTGGTTCACTCTGTTGGTCCTGTTGGCGATGGCAAGTGGGGCTGGAAGTACGACCCGGCTATCAGCACGCTCCACAGCTCATACGGCAGCCCAGAAGCGAGATGGGCAGCCCTCGAGTCAATTCGTATGCCAACGCTTCTCGTGCGTGGCGAAGACAGTGACATCACGAGCGAGGAGATCTATCTGCGCATGTCCGCGCTGATTCCCAGCAGCCAGATAGCATCTGTGCCAGGCGCCGGGCACAGGGTCTCCGGCGATAACCCGTCTGAATTCAACTCTGCGCTGCGCGGCTTCCTGATCAATCACCCGGGACGCGATACGCAGGGTGAGGGAAGCTGACACGGCAGCTCGCACGCACAGGATCTTCTTTGGCTGGTGGGTAGTCGCCGGTGGCGGCTCAGTCCAGTTCTACGCATCTGCCGTTTTCTGGCGCGGGTTCGCTGTCTTCTTCGACGTGATCGTGGATGTGTTCGGCTGGGGCCGTGGACAGGTGGCGGCCGCAGTATCTATCCAGCGTCTCGAAGGCGGGATGATCTCGCCGTTCATCGGCACACTCATCAACAGGTACGGCACGCGTAAAGTGATGTCGTTCGGCGTGGCCGTCACCGGTCTCTCGTTCATCTTGATGAGCCAGATGAACGAGCTATGGCAGTTCTACCTGATCATCGTTCTGCTAACCGTAGGAATGTCGTTCGGCACGTTCATCGTGCTGGTCGTGACCGTCTCCAACTGGTTCGTGCGGCGCAGGTCACGGGCGCTTGGCGCATTGATGACGGCCTCAGGCGTTGGAGGCCTGACGGTTCCGCTGCTCAGCGAGATGGTGGACGTGCATGGCTGGCGCGAGGTTCTCTTTGCCATTGGCGTCGGCTTCTGGATCGTCGGCTTCCCGGTTGTCGCATTGATGCGGCAGAACCCTGAAGACTACGGAATGCGTCCGGATGGCGATCCTCCAGAGCCTGAGAGAGTGAACGGAGCGGCGCAGGCTGCATCGTCTCAGGGCCGTAACAGGCGCAGGGTACGTGGACGCCGCATGCCGAACGTGAACATGCGCCAGATGCTGAGCCTGCGCTTCTTCTGGCAGCTTGCGCTCGTATCGAGCTTTGGCCAGTTCGCAAGCGCTTCAAACATCACCCACATCGATGCTCTGGACGAGGTTGGCATCAGCACAAGAGTCGCTGCACTCGCGTTTGGCGCGGTTGCTGTTGGCGACATGATGGGGCGCATATCGGTTGCGATCTTCGGCGACAGGCTGAACAAGAAGATCTTCCTTGCGACGTCGTTAGGGCTCGAAGGTGTTGGGATGCTGGCAATAGCTCTTGTGAACACCAGCATCGGCGGGTTCTCGTTTGAGGCGATTCCGCTGCCTGTCTACACGATCTGTTTTGGCGTGGGCTTCGGGGCTTCTGTGCCGGTGAGGCTTGCGCTGCTGGCCGATTACTACGGCCGAGAGAGCTACGGCAAT
>JANQIZ010000231.1 GCA_028281895.1 Dehalococcoidia bacterium | reverse complement strand
CCGCCTCCTGCAGGACCTCGCGCACGACGCGGCCGCGATGAAGTGCCAAGGCCTCGACGCCGGCGAGCGCGAGATTCTGGGCGCCAAGCTCGACCTCGTCGAGAGCGTGCTCGACGAGTTGCGGGCGCTGATCACCCGCTGGCAGTTTCTCAACGTCCACGTGCAGGTGGTGCGCGAGAACCTGGCGGTCACCGGGGGGAGCAGTGTCGGCTCGAGGATCCAGTCGATCATCGAGCACGCCAGGTCGCTACAAGTCGTCGATGACGCCGAGCGCATCCGCGCCGCCGATCTCGACGATCACGAAGTCGCGCTGATCGCCGCGCTCGGCAACGCCGACGACGAGTTCCTCAACGGTGGCCCGTTCCGCTCCCTGGCGCAGGCGATCGACGACCCGCCGGACGGCTGCGCCGACGCCGATGAGATCCAGCGTGCGATGGCGGCGAGGATCGCCGAGATCGCAACCACCACCGCGCTCAAGGACATCAAGGACCAGTATGGCGACTGGCATCGAATCGTCGGCCACGTCACCGGCGAGATCAAAGCCTGCCGGAAAGTCATCGACGATCCCTCAAGCTACCATGCCCTCCTGCTCGACACCAAGCTGGACGAGCTCTGGCAATGGTGCACCGACCGCTTCCTGCTCACGGTGCCGTCGCAGCAGCTCCCCGGAGCCGATCTGGTCGCCTTCGGCGCCTCCTCCATCGACTTCCGCCTGGAGTTCTTCGTCGACGACATCCAAGGCGAGCACTTCGAGCGCCGCGGGCGCATCGAGACTGACATTCGCCTGGCGATCGCCCGCCGCTTCGACGAGGAGGGTATCGAGATGCCCTTCCCGCAGCTCGACCTCTACGTGAAGCAAGGCCCCGTTCAGGCCTAGCGAGAGCCGGCGGTCGAACCCATGATCGAAACGGAGAAGGGCGCCCAGGGCCCCGGCGGCCGGCCGATCGACCGGGCGTTTAGGTACTTTGCCCTGCACCTCCGCTACTTCCGCTCGTCGTGCTTCGTTCTGCTCGGCTCGGTCATCACCCTGGCGCTCTGGTCCCTCGTCCACGACTTCGCGGTGCGCGGGTCTTGGGAAAGCACTACCTGGAGAGTCGTCGATGCCTTGCTTCAAGTGTGGGTCGCGGGTCTGGCCGCGCACCACCTCGGCATGCTGCTACTCCCACTGCAGCGTCGCGTATCCTGGCGACGAAAACGCCTGTGCAGACAGAATGCGTTCTTCGACCGGAAATTACGGCCCAATCTCCAGAAAGAATGCCTCCTCCGCATCATAAAGGCCTCGCAGGGGCCAGAAGTCACAGCGCGGATAGAAAAAGAGATCGACGAACTTATAGGTCAACGTGGCACAACAAACGAAGAATTGAAGCTCATACAATGGTACAGCGTGTCCAAGTTATTGAAGAAGATGGAGCGCTGGTCAAGATTCTCAAAGACGACGGTATTCGGCGAAACATCGCTCACAAAGGACGAAAATGAAGTTAAATCTGTAGATTCCGACAAGATTCTCGACCTTCACCGTCACGTTCAACACACGATGTTATTGCATGTATTGAGCGTATTTCCTGTCCTTACGAGCATAATTGCGTTCATAGTCATATTCGCCAACCTCAACGACTTACTGTCATTGATAGTCGGCACAGATACCAAGGACTGGCGTAACCTTGTCTTGTGGATTGCGATCATACCTCTATTGACCCTAACAATCTCCCACCCGATCCAGTGGTTGCTTAGGGCAGTGACAGAGACAACGGATAGCGAATTTGATGATCTTCTCGTCTCGTTCCTCTTGATTCCTGCAATCGCGGGAGCGGTGCTGTTCTGCATAGCCAATGCAGGCCCTCACATCTCGTCTTTTCTAAGTTCTTTCTCCTCGGATTGGTGCCAAGACGAGATTGTAGACACCATTTCGGACATCATTCGCGTCGGCGTCGTCCTGTGGATTTCGATCTTCCTGTGGCGATACATCGTAGTGAAGTCACTGCGCCGTCTTGCGCGGGCCACAAAGCAGAAGCACGACGATGTATTCGTGGAGATACTGAACGCGGCGGGCTTCTTTCTCTTGACCGCAACGGCCCTTGGCGTGATAGCGAGCATGTTGCTGGTCCACTACATCGACATAAAGCCGAAGGACGTGCTCTTTCCGTTCACTGTCCTGCTCAGCGTCATTACCGTCATTCTCAGTCACAGCGCGCGCGAGACGATCGAGAACTTCTTTGCAGGCATCCTACTACAGATCGATAAGCCTTTCGATCTCGGCGAGCGCCTGGTCCTGTCGGGTGGCGAGATCTGTGACGTTCGTGCCTTCGGTATGCGGAGCACGACGCTCTACAATGTTCTTCAGAATACTGAGCTGTCTATTCCCAACAAGGTTCTCTCCGGCATGATCATTACCAATATCTCCAGACCGGATTCTCACTTACGAATTCAGGTGCATGCACATGTCGCTCAGCATCGGCCAAAGGACTGCGAGGGCAGTGAGTTTCCCGCAGGAATGACGACCATAGAGGCGGCGCAAGCCTGCCTTCTCAAGATCGCATACCGCGACGAAGAGATAAACACGATACTAATTCGAAGACCAGAAGACGGAAGTGATTCGGAGGCCTTCGTAGAGGGTCCAGCCGGCAGGGTCTACGAGAAGCCTTCGTTGATGGATCTCTTGTATAGGCTGAAGAACCGTCATCCAGGAAAGGTCTCGGACTACATAGACTCTGCGTTGCTCTCTGAAGATACCGGTGCCATTCCGAGGTTTGAAGCGAGACAGAGGTCCATATTAGATCGGATGCGCCCTGGCGCATCAGAGGAGATTGCTCTGAAGGATTTTGTCGACCTCGCATCAGAGTTCGGCATGGTGTCCCGTAGTGTCTACAAGCTCAAGGAGTCCTCAAGCGCATTGCGTACGGAGATGGACGGGCTTTTGAACGAGCTGGCCCATGAGCCAGTCGTGTTTTCGGAGTTCGAGGTCTCCGAGGATGGCGTGCCCTACGTGCGCCTGACCTTGAACTGCTTCGCTACCTACTTGGAACGGCGCTATGAGGTCGCACACAGACTGCTCATAGAGATCCAGAAAAAATTCGATAGGCACGCCATTCCTTACCTGTCGTTCGGCATCGACTATAGCACAGAGGTTGCAGGCACCGTGGATAACGTCTCGCCCTCCGACGCTTTGGAGGCCCGGGACCGGGCATGAGCAGGAAGCCAGGGAGCAGGAGAACTCAGAGATGGCTGGTGGGCATGGCGGCGATCACGCCGGGACTACTCTGAAAGGGCTGGCTCCGCTGCGGTCCATGCTGTGGGGCCGAGTCGAATGGCTGGGAACCAGACTGCGTTACCGCATCGACGTGATGCTGTCGAAAGGCGTGCACTGGGTCATCTTGTGGCTATCGGTGGTGGCGGCCCTGCTCACGACCGCGGCCGCAATCGTGCTCTGGCTGGTCGATGCAGGCTCCGACAGCGGCTTCCTGGGCGTGGTCTGGCTTAGCCTAATGCACATAATCGATTCGGGCACCGTCACGGAGCAGACCGGGGGTTGGCTCGCCCGCCTCACGATGCTGTTCACCACGGTTGCCGGAATCTTCCTGCTGAGCACGGTAATCGGCGTCATCACCAGCAGCATCATGCGGCACATCGAGACTCTGGCGCGCGGCCGCTCGAAGGTCGTGGAGTCGGGGCACACGGTGATCTTCGGCTGGTCCAACGAGATCTTCACGGTGCTCGAGGAGCTGACCGCGGCCTACCAGGACCGCGGCAAACACTGCATCGTCGTGATCGCCGACCGGGACAAGACCGAGATGGAAGAGCAGATCGCCACCAAGGTCAGCCGATCGAAGGCCGTCCGCATCGTCTGCCGCAGCGGCTCGCCTATGGACTTCAGTGCGCTCGAGGTGGTCAACCTCAACGCCGCTAAATCGGCGATTGTCGTAGCACCGGACAACGTCGACGATCCGGATATCCATGTCATCAAGACCCTGCTGGCCGTGGTCAACAATCCGCAGCGCCGCGACCGCAATCAGCCCTACCACATCGTCACGGAGATCCGCAGTGACGAGAACTTCGCCGTCGCCAAGGAAATCGGCAAGGACGAGGTCGTGGTCGAGCCGGTCAGACGGACCATATCCCGGCTGATTACGCAGCGCGCCAGACATCCCGGCCTGACGCTGGTCCACAACGAGCTGCTGAGCTTCAAGCGCAATGAGTTCTACTTTTGGCCGGATGTGCACGATGCCCGATTGACCACGCCCAATCCGCTGGCCGGCAATCGCTACGGTGACCTTCTCCATGCCTTCGACCGTTGCGTTGTCGCCGGCATCTACCGGCAGACCGAGGATCAGCCGGCCAGGGTGATGTTCAATCCGGCCATGGACACGGTCATCGAGGAAAGCGACGAGCTCATCCTCGTCGCCGAATCCGAGCAGACGATCGGGACACCCAGCCTCGAGCGGCCGGACATCTGTACTGACGCGATCGCCAACCAGCGTCATGAACCGCAGCAAGCCGAGCGCCTGCTGATACTGGGCTGGAACTGGCGCGCGGAGAGCGTCATCGGCGAGTGGGCCAAGTTCGTCGAGCCCGGCTCCGAGCTCCTCGTCCTGGCCGATTGGACAGACGAGGAGCTCGCCCACGCGCAGGCCAGGTTCTCAGAGCCCGACAAGGTCACAGTGACGTTCCAGCGCGGCACCATCATCGACCCGGCCACGCTCCGCGGCGTCAGCGTCGAGAGCTTTGATCATGTCATCCTGCTCAGCTACTCGGACCGCTTCGGAACCCAGGAAGCCGACGCCTATACCCTGATCACCTTGGTTCACCTCCGCACCATCGCCAAGGAGCATGGCTACCCGTTTTCCATCGCCACCGAGATGCTCGACATCCACAACCGCGACCTCGCGCACGCCGATCGGGCGGATGACTTCATTGTCAGCTATCAGACGATGGGGCGCATGCTCGCCCAGGTCTCCGAGCAGCCGGCGGCGCGCACCCTGTTCAACGAGCTTCTGGCGTCGCGCGGTGCGGACATCCATCTGAACCCGGCGGCCGACTACATCGTCCCCGGCCAGGCCGTGACTTTCTCGACAGTCCTCGAAGCGGCACGGCAGCTGAACGAATCGGCGATCGGATACCGGATCGACGCGCGCTCGCAGGATGCCGACAGCAACTACGGCATCGTTCTCAATCCCGACAAGCATGCCATGCTGGACTTCGTTGAAGACGACCGCATCATCGTCCTGGCATCGAACCAACAAGCCGCCTAGCGGTACAGCTAGGCAGCGAGTTCGCGACCTTGAGGATGGCGGAGCGGCCCGTTCGGCGCTACATCGTCGGTGCAGAGTTGTCGGTGTAGAGAGGGCCTCCCGTGACCCAGGCGCGCATCCCGATCCAGTTCGGAGACCGCCGGTGAGCGGCGGGCGGCTGCGGGCGATCTGCCCGGTGGTGCCGGTGCGCGACGTCGCCCGCTCGGCCGCGTTCTACGAGCGCCACCTGGGCTTTCGGGCCGCCTTCCTGGCCGAGG
>JANQIZ010000212.1 GCA_028281895.1 Dehalococcoidia bacterium | reverse complement strand
GCCTGATGCGGGAGCGCGTACGCGCTGAACGCGTGGAACAGGAGTCCGCCGTTCAGCACCTGGACGAGGAAGCCGGCGGCGACTATCCACCAGCCGAAGAATATGCCCCGTCGCATCCTGCGCCTGGCGAGGACGGTTGATCTTTCAACTATCGAGTGGTGCCGATTTCTGGTCTTTGAGTCGTGGGCGATCTTGCGGGCTAACGCTTTCTGGAGTTGCTACGACAACAGGTTAGAGAAGAACAAACAAGACTACTCCGGGCGGCGCGTGAGTGCCTTCAGTGCGCGAGCTCGCGGTACGCCTAATTCGCCGATACGAGGGCGAATTCGAAGTGCACCGGAGCGGGCTGGATGAGGACTAAGTCAGGTCGTACTTGATCTCAAGCTCAGCAGTGATCGACTTGAACCAGTCGACCACCTCGGGGTGATATGGAATCCCGTTCTCCAGCCTGTCCTGCTTCGTCTCGGCCTCTGGCAGGCCGGGATAGTAGACACGGTCATGCCCCGGAGCAGGCTTGGTGGCGGCGAGGCCGGACAGGAAGGCGTCCATGTCGTCCTTGAACTTGCCGACATCTGTGAAAGCGTCGATCTTGAACGCCATCATGAAGTGGCCGGACTTGTTGGAGATGAAACCCGGGCCGATGCCGGATAGCGTGCAGCACATGATGTCCACCACGCATCCGAAGCCGTAGCCCTTGTGCGAGCCGTTCTCGCGAGTGCCCCCGAACGGAAGCATGTACCACTGCCGACCCTCGCCGCGGATGTCGGTCTCCGGGATCTCCTGCTCCGGCATCGGCACGCCCTCGGCATCGGTCAGCCAGTCACTGAATATCGGCCTCTCCATACGCTGCAGCAGACGCAGCTTGTTCGCCGCCACCTGCGTTGTCGCCACATCGAACAGGAACGGCTCCTCGTTGCGCGCAGGAGCGGCCCATGCGATCGGGTTCGTGCCAAGACGAGGCTCCGCGCCGAAGGTGGGAACCATCGCAAAGCCGCCTCCACCGGTCATGCACACGCCGATCATGTCGTGCTCTGCGGCCATCAAGGCGTGATAACCCGCGGCCCCCAGGTGACCGGAATTCTTCATCACTGCCACGCCGACACCATGCTTCTCTGCCCGCTCGATGGCGTCTTCCATGGCCTTCGGAGCTGTGTGGAGGCCATTGCCGCGATCTGCGTCCCAGGTGGCTGTGACGGTAGATTCGCGCTCTATCTTGAGGTTCGGCCGAGGGTTCAGTGTGCCTTCGTTGTAAGCGGCCACATAGTGGCGGAGCATGTTTGAGACGCCGTGAGTGTCGACGCCCATCACATCGGCATGCATGAGGACATCGGCTGATAGCTCGGCCGCTTCATCGTCAAGACCCATCTTTCTGAAGATCGCCGCAGTCACCGCTCGGGCTTTTGACTCGGGAACTCGAACCTCTTCATCGGGCGAGACGTGAAATCGCTCTAGCATCTGGCGGCGTCCTCTTCGTGGCTAAGGGTGGCAGGCGCGCCGAATCGTAGCACTGCCGGGATGCCGTGGTGGCTGGAAGTGAGGATGAAATTCAGAACAAGGACAGGCGGCACGCGATATGCCACCTGTCCATTCTCAGTAGCTCGCTAACGACGCAGCAGCAGGACCGGCGCCACGTTCTCACGCACGATCTCGTCAGCCACGCTGCCGAGCAGCGCCCTGCGAATCCCGGAACGGCCGCGTGTAGCCATGACGATCAGGTCGACTTTCTCGCGCTTTGCAAAGTTCTTGAGAACCGTCGCCGGATCGCCCGTCAGGACTATCGCCTGCGCTTCCAGGCCGTCCTGTTCGAGTGTCCTTCGCCTTGTGTTGAGCTGGTTCCTGGCCCGTTTCACGCCAACCTGTGTCTCGACCTCAGCGGCCTCGACCGCCATCTCGTACATGGAGATGGAGCCTGGCATGCCCATGCTGGTTGATGGGACGGTGGATGGCGGGACGACACGCACAAGCAGAATCTCAGCGCCGTACTTCTCGGCGAGATCTTCGGCGTATCTGACGGCCTGTCCACCCGCTCTTGAGCCATCAAGTGGAACCATGATCTTAGTAATCATTGGGCTCCTCCTTTCATATTGCTTCTCAATACAGATATTAGAGCCAAATAGGACCATGAAACCGGCGAATGCATGAGGATTTGCTGAGACCCGAACCTGAGTAAGTGCGAGCTACTTCTGGGCGATCACCAGATGCTCCATCCAGAAGTGCCATACGGTGTCGACGCTTGCAAAACCGGCCCCGCGCAGGTTGTCGATCTGATCGCTCATAGACGAAAGCCTGTCGCGTTCCGGTGATGACTCGGCGAGCGCGTGCTTTGCGCTCTCGTACTGCTGGTACTCGCTGGGAGAGGTGTCTGACTCAGCGAAGCGCCGGACCCGTTCGGTTTTCTCACGTTCGAGGCCAATCTTCCAGACTTCGGGGGCGTACGGAACGTACATCGCATCCAACAAGATGAGCCAACCGCCCGGCTTCAAAGTTGCGTAGATCTCTTCTGCGATGCGCGTTTTGCGTGATTCCTGCAGGTGGTGCAGCGCCGAGAACGACACGACGAGATCGAAGTCGTTCAGGTCGGCAGGTATCGGATTCGAAAGATCGTGTTGTCGATACTCGGCTCGCCCGTCCGAATCGGCGGTTTTCGCCCGTGCCTCCTGCAGCATCTCCTCGTAAAGATCGATTGCTGTCGCTGTTGAGTTGGGGAACCTATCCAGGATCATCGCCATGAATGTCCCGGTGCCGCACCCGAGGTCGAGGAACCTGAAGCTCTGCCTCGTCTCGAACGGAACCAGGTCCAGAGCGAGCGAATGATAGAAGCGGTACATCTCAATCGCGATCGGTTGCATCCGGTCGTACTCGGCCGCGTATCGATCGAAATAGCCATCCATCGACTCAATCTGCTCCGATCGCTGTCAGCGTCTCGTCGAGGCGAGCCTAGCGCGTGAAGTCTGGCGGCTGGTTCAAGAATCGCTCGAACCATCCCAGCATTCGGGTGAAGTACTGTTCACGGATTGGACCATGCTTCGCCCTGAAGATTCCATGGCTTGTCTGAGGCATTCGCACGAATTCGACGGTCTTTCCGGCACGCTTCAGAGCCACGAAGTACTGCTCCGACTGCTCGATCAGTACGCGGTCATCGTCCTCGCCATGGATCAGCAGTACAGGCGTATCGACGCTGGCAGCGTATGTGATTGGCGAGTGGCGAACGTACCATGGCAGGTTGTCGTTGCGGCCGCCGCCGAACTGGACCTCTGAGAAGGGCACGCCGATGTCGGACGTGCCGTAGAAGCTTGGAAGATCTGTGACTGGCGCGCCGATTACAGCCGCCTTGAATCGCTCCGAGTGACCCACGGCCCAGCTCGCCATGTACCCGCCATAGCTTGATCCGTGCATGACGAGCCTTGATTCGTCTGCATATGGCTTTCTGAGCACCGCGGACAGCGCGGCCATCACGTCCACGTAGTCGCCGCCGCCCCAGTCGCCATGAACCGCTGTTGCGAAGTCTAGTCCATACGACGAAGAGCCGCGCGGGTTCGGCGCCACGACGATGTAGCCATTCGTCGCTCCCACCTGGTGCACCGGGTAGAAGGCGCTGTAGAAGTTGGAGTGAGGCCCGCCGTGAACATCCAGCAGCACCGGATACTGCCTGTCCTCGTCGAAGTCAGGCGGCAGCCAGACGCGCACGTCGACGCTCTGGCCTTCACTCTTCGCTTCAAAGCGTTCGAGCTTCGCCGGCGGGTGTTCCGCAAAGTACTCGTCGTTCAGGTGGGTGAGCTGTGAACGTTCACCCTGATGAGTGTCGATGACGTACAACTCGCCCGTGTTGTCCAGCGTCGCCGAGGCGGTGACGGCAGTGCTGTGCCCGGAAGCGATGTCCCACCCTGTGATCTGCTCGTCTCCGAGAGTGATACGGCGTATAGATCGGTCTTCAGGATTGGCTGAGCAGACGAACGACTCACCTCGTGAGTCGGCTATGAAGAAGATCTCGCCCGGCGTGTCCCAGTGCATCTGGGGAGTGCCTGCTCCAAGCGGGATGTTGGGTCCCGAGACTGGCCTGATCGAATCGTCTGTGATGCGCCGTGGATAGGAGCCGGGCTCCAGAACGTAGATCCAGCCCTGGCAGATGAGCCCGTAACCGCCAACCTGCTCCACCTGCTCCGCGCCGATCACCGCGATCTGCTGACCATCAGGCGACCATGTGACGGCATCTGACATGTAGAGGCCACCGGACCATCGCTCCGCCTTGCCAGTCTCCACAGACGCTACATACACCTCGTTTCTCAGCGTCGTGTCGCGGAATGGCCCGCGGTCTGAAAGGAACGCTATACGGGTGCCGTCAGGCGACCACGCAGGCGGGCCGTGCTCGGCATCTTCGTCTGTCAGCTGCCGGGTCATGCCGGTCTTAACGTCCAGGACGAATAGCTGCCGGTAGTCATCGCCGCGCCAGCCGAACCCGTCCTGCCGATACCTGATCGACCGAGTTGAACGGGGAGCCGGGTCGTCACTGTCGTTGGCGTGGGCAGACGGGACATCTGCGCGATAGGCGATTTGATCACCGGAAGGCGACCAGGAAAACGTGTCGACTGCGCCGCTGTGCGTAGTGAGCTGCTTCAGGTTCTCCGAGCCCGGCGAGCCGAGCCAGATCTGCTTGATGCCCTGGCTGTCGGGTTTCAGGACAGCGATCTGCGTGCCGTCTGGCGACCATGCCGGATGTTCAGCGGTTTCGAAGAGAAGCTCAGCCTCGGCATCGTGACCATCTGCTGCGAGGCTCTGCAGCCAGACGTCCTTCAGCTCTGTCGGCTTATCTCGCTCGAACCTGCCTACGGTGTACAGGACCGATGCGCCGTCAGGGCTGATCGATGGCTCAGAGGCGATGCGGATGTGATAGTGAAAGTCGGGCCCGATGGGTGACGGCATTGGATGGTCGGGCCTTTCGAATGAGCGACGCTGCGGGTGGTCTGCACTGGAGAGAGATTGTATCCAGCGTGCCGCGGCCAAAGCGAAAGCCCTCCGCAAACACTTTGACGTGTTGCGAAGGGCTCAGATTGCGCCTGTGAGGAGCGATCTACTCTGCCGCTGCCGGGGCTAGAGAGGGATCGAAGGCAGATGCGAAGTCGCGGACGAACTCGTCGATCGACCGCTGCTTGCGCCCCGTTAGCTTTACGAAGTCGTCTGAGGTTATGTCGGCGTCACCGCGCTTGAATGCTGCGAAGAAGCCAAGGAACTCATCGGCCATCCACTCATCTATGCCCATTGAAAGGAACCCGGCGCGAGCATCGGCCTCAGGGATGTCAACGTACTTCACCTCTTTGTCGATCACCTTCGAAATCGCAGCTGCTACCTGGTGGAGGCTCAGTGACTCCGCTCCCGTGATGTCGTAGCTCTTGCCTTCATGGCCGTCACCGATCAGAACCTCGATGGCCGCATCGGCCATGTCGCGGACATCAGCCATGCCGATCTTTCCTTCGCCGTATGGGAAGTACATCGCGCCGTCGGACTGAATCGTGGACGCCGACATGAGGTACTGCTGCATGTAGTTGGTTGGCCGCACATGCGAGTACTGCAAGCCCGATGACTCAAGCACTTCGTCGACTGCCCTCTGCATCTTCGCTGTCCGCATCTCCTGCATGCCGGGAATTTTGACAACCGAGTAGCGGACCACACGGGTCACGCCAGCCGCGAGGGCAGCAGCGACAGCATTACGGCCCTGCTGCTCAATGTTCGGGCCATTTGCGATCACCAGGAAGACCGTGTCTGTGCCCTGCATGGCACGCTCAAGAGAATCACGGTCATCGAGGTCTCCGACCACCACCTCGGCTCCGGCTTCCCGCAGCGCTGGCGCTTTCGACTCATCGCGGACCATGCAACGGACGCTTTCGCCACGCTCGAGCAGGCCGGGAGTCACATAGCCTCCAACGTTTCCGGTCGCTCCGATAACCAGGAACTTTCTGCCGCTTGGACTGTTGCTCATCGCACCCTCCAGATGGGCGGTCGATGCCACTCGACCCTGTTGCCAGCCGGAGCCAGCTATCTTCGGTGGAAGAAGCTTATGCTGTAAATAGTTTATATGTCAACTAATGTCCTGTTAACGAATGGCTTAAACTAACCACATGCAAGAGTTCCAGGAATACCTGAGAGCGCCGGAGACGCGCGTCTACCTGATGTTCCTTCGGGCCCATGCGTCGATCATGAGAGACCTGGAGAAGACGCTCCAGGATGAGGTTGGAATCTCGATCACATGGCTCGATGTGCTGACACAGCTTGCCAGGGCTGATGGGCATCGCATGACTCATACTCAGCTCAGCCAGCGGCGTCTCGTTGGAGGCAGCGGCGGGATCACACGACTGGTGGATCGGATGGCGAAGGCGGGTCTTGTCACCAGGCGGGCGTCGCGCAAGGACCGCCGTACATCGTATGTAGTGATGACTGACGCAGGGCGCGAGATGTATGAGAGAGCTTCGCTCGCCGGCTCGCGCGTTGTCCGTGAACACTTCACCGATCACGTGAAGCCGGAAGAGGCGCAGCCGTTGCGCAGCTTCTTTGGCCGAGTGCTTGGCGAGGATGTATAAGGCCATTCTCTTGACTTGACCTTTTCGACCGACCATGAAGCCTGCTCCCCGGTCTCAGAGAGCAGGCTTTCAGGCTATTCAGCAGGGATCACCAGCACCGGGTAGCCGGCATTGCGGATGATCTTGTCCGTAGTAGAGCCACGCAGCCATCGGCCAAGGCTGATGCCGCCATGCTCTGCGACCACGATCATCGGGTGATCGAAACGGTCGGCGAACAGGATCACCTCTTCTGCCGCATCTCCCGAGACGACGCCGGTCTCAACTTCGCCACCGATCTTGTCTGCAAGGCTCGCGAGATAAGCCTCCGCCTGTTCTCGCTGCTTGCCGCGCTCCCGTTTCACGGCATGAACTAGCGTCACTCGCGCTCCGATCTCTCCAGCGAGCTTCACCGCCGGAGCGATGCTTCTCTCCGACTGATCAGAGCCATCGACCGCGATCACGACCGTGCCGGGGTTCACTGTTACGGAATGGGCGAGGCCTTCCATTGGCTTGAAGACCAGCACCGGCATTGGAGAGGCATGGATCGTCCGATCGGTCGTTGTCCCGAGAACTCCTTGCTCCCAGAACATTCCGGACCGAGAGGACATGGCGATCATCGTCGCTCCGGCCTTGATCGCCTCTTCGGTTATCTCCCTGTCAGGATTGCCGAATCCGATCAGGACCTCAGCCTCAACGTTGATGTCGGCCAGCTTCTTCTCGACACCGCTCAGGTAGTCGCGTGCTGATTGCCTGGCCTCGTCCAGTGCTTTGGCCTCGTCTGCCGAAAGCTCGCTTGGTGAACCGATCTCAGCCATCCACACCATGCCAGTTGTGCCACCGGCTCCCTCGTGCGCCAGGTCCATTCCCCCACCGCCACCGGTTCCTGTGTCATGGGCTGTGAGAACTCCTTCGCCTGCCGTCTCGGTAACGTCCAGCTCTCCTGGATCGATTATCGATAGCAGGCTCACTGCGAACCCGCCGGCCTTGGTCACTTCAGCGACGAACGGCACCGTCTGCTCCGCCTCCGCTGTGCCGTCCAGCGGGATCAAAATCTTCTCCGTCATCTGCTCATCCCCTTTCCCCGCCAGCACTGTCTTTGCCTGGCCCTGCTCAAAGCCATGAAGCAATAGAGTCTGACGGGCGTTTTCGCTACCTGTAGTGTCCGCGAAAACGGTTGTCTACAGATGACCGCGGTGTGAGGGTTTCATGGTCCTCATGTTCCTGCTGAGGCCATGAATGCGACAGCACTCAGTACACTCGAGTCTGCTAATGACAGTAGGAAACTGCGGATTCGATCGTCTGGCTACGCGGTCGATGAAAAGGGACGCTCTGGGCTTCGCTCATGGTCCGCTGAGCCTTCGCGTGAAGTGCGTGCAGAAGCTGGCTCTGGAGCGCGCGAATCTAGCGCTGATCCAGGTCGTCGTCGGGGATTATTGCGCGGGAACGGGAAGCGGGATTTCAGCCGATTTTGTTGATGACTGTGGCCTTGATCTCCTTAGCATCGTTGAGGTCCGGATA
>JANQIZ010000204.1 GCA_028281895.1 Dehalococcoidia bacterium | reverse complement strand
CTCATCGGTGAAGTAGTCGAAGGTGCCTGAGTCGGTACCAGGCCCGTACAGCCTGATCGGGTCGTCCGGGAATCCGGCACGTACCTGAGACCAACTGTTCACAGATGAGCCTGGCTCCCAGATCTTGTTGAGCTCTTCAGTGGTCAAGCAGGACACGAAGTCGTTGTTGTTGTTGACCATGACTGAGAGGCCATCAAGCGCGACACGCAGCTCAATGAACTCGACTCCGTTGTCTGCGGCCTTCTGTGCCTCAGACTCCTTGATGGGCCGTGAGGCGTTTGAGATGTCCGTCTCTCCAATGGCGAATCTCTTCATGCCGCCGCCGGTGCCAGAGACACCGATGACGATCTGGACGCCGTTGTTGCCAGCGGCCCTGAACTCTTCGGCTACAGCCTGAGAGATCGGGAACACCGTTGACGATCCGTCGATCTGGATCGTGCCGGAAAGGCTCGCCGGCGGGCTTGTCGGGTTTGCGCCACCTGAAGACGGAGTTGCCGTCGGGTCTTCGTCGCTACCACAGGCGATTGCGACCAGTCCGATCACAGCCATCACTGCGGTTAGCCACCAGGTCCGAGAGACCCGGCCGGTCATAAGTTGACCTGTCATATCGATGAATTCTCCTGAGAATCTTCTGTTATCCGGTCAGCCGCCGCACCCATGAGCAGTGCCATGCACACCACAAATCCGGTCACCCGCGTGACGCTTGCCCGACGGCGTTAACAATTAGCGCGCTGGATTGTTAAATGACGTTAAGAGGAGCGCGATTATCGAGGCCCATTCTGTGAGCCATGTGGCTCTGCTCCTACAGGTAGAATCCCCACCATCTGGCCGCAAGTGTTAGCGGTCAGTTAATCCAGTCGAACAGTCACACAGCAGGGCAGGACGCTTGATGAACGAAGAATCCGCATCGAATCGACCGATTTACGATCTGCTCTTGAAAGGCGGCCTGGTCTATGATCCGGCAAACGGCATCCAGGGCGAAAGGCGGGACGTCGCCGTTTCGGGACGGGTGATCGCAGCCGTTGAGCCATACATCAATCCTTCCCTCGCACGCAGAGTCGCAGACGTTTCCGAGATGATCGTGGCTCCAGGCCTGATAGATCTTCATGCCCACTTCTTTGGCTATGAGGGCACGATCCAGCCTGATCCGCTTTGCCTTTCGACCGGTGTCACAACGGCTGTTGATGCAGGAGGCTCCGGGCATCTGACCTTTGACAGGTTTAACGAAGAGGTGATCTCTCGTTCTATGACTCGCGTGTTCGCTTTGCTGAACATCTCAGGTGAGGGAATGGTGGGCGAGCCGGAGCAGGACCTGGAGGGGATGAGCCGTGATCTGACCGCGGCAAAGATCGCCCAGCGGCCCGACCTGATAGTTGGAGTGAAGGTGGCTCACTATGGCGGACCTGGCTGGGAGCCGCTGGACAGGGGAGTCGCTGCGGCGAAGGACACGGGCACCTTTGTGATGGTTGACCAGACGCCGATCGCATCCCGGCCGATGGACCAGATGATGCTCAAGCATCTCGAACCGGGCGATGTCGTGACTCACTGCTACGCGGAGAGCAAGCCGATGACGGACCCGCAGGACAAGGTGCGGGATTACTTCTTCAAGGCCCGCCAGCGAGGCATTCAGTTCGATGTTGGGCACGGCGCTGGAAGTTTTTCGTGGCGCATCGCTCAGGCGGCGATCGACCAGGATTTTCCACCGGACACGATCAGCACCGATCTTCACCGCAGCAGCTACCTCGTCAACCAGGCGACGATGCCGGAGACGATGAGCAAGATGCTGATCGCCGGTGTGTCGATGGAAGACGTTGTGGAGATGTCGACGTGGCGCTCCGCGCAGAAGATCGGCCATCCCGAGCTGGGAACGCTCAGCGTGGCGGGCATCGCAGATGTCGCTGTGCTTCGGCTGGCGAAGACACATGCTGAGGACGGGCTCGGATTCACAGACAACGGCTCATCAGGCAACCGGGTCCGCAAAGCAAACCAGAGGCTGGAGCCTGAGATCACGATCAGGGGCGGGCAGGTGGTCTGGGACAGAAACGGCCGCACCCGCGACGACTGGATACATACGGTGACACAGGACGGCAGGCTGCCTTAGGTTTTCCGTCACTTCGGTCACTAACAGGAAAGGTTTGGCATGGCCGCAAAACGCAGAGTGCTCATCACCGGCGCGGCCGGATACGTGGCTTCGCAGATGCTCGAAGAGTTCGGCGAACGGTACGACCTTGTCCTCGCTGATGTGTCAGATCGCGGCCGGGACGGAGAGCAGATCGAAGACATAGAGGTCGCCGACTTCATCTCTACAGACAGGGCGAAGTATCAGCACCTGTTCGAAGGCGTCGACGCGGTGATCCACCTTTCGTACAAGCGCTCGTCTGAGGGCGGTGTGCTTGGCGATGCCGTGCCACACATTGAGCGTTTCGCCGTCGAGAACGAGAATGTCGTCATGGCGAACAACATCTATCGCGCCGCTTATGACGCGGGCGTTCGCCGCCTGGTCGTCGCATCCTCCAACCACGCCGCTGACTGGTACGAGCACACGCTGGTCCACGCCCAGAAAAAGGACGTGGTGCAGCCGTGGGAGTATCCGGTCTCAGACAACTTCTATGGATGGGCGAAGGCGGCGTATGAGCTGCTTGCGTGGCCGTATGCGTGCGGGAAGTTTGGAAGGAAGCTGGAGTTCGTGCAGGTGCGGATCGGCTACCCGCGGGAGGTCGATGCGGAGATGTTCATGTCACAGTCCGAGGGCGCAGAGCCTGCAGGCGGGCCGATTCAGAACTTCAAGCGTCACCTTGGAACGCACTTCTCTGCCCGTGACCTGCGCCAGCTGTTCAGCAAGGCCATCGAGGTGGAGGACATCAGTGACGAGAACGGGGTTCCTTACCTGATTGTCTACGGGATCAGTGGCAACACGCGCAGGTTCTGGTCGCTGGAGACGGCGAGGAATGTGCTGGGGTACGAGCCGCAGGACGATTCCGAGGTGAAGTACGCGGACGCGATACGAAAATACCTGACAGGTCCAGATGCGACTGCGGGGCATAGCCGCGTTGGCTCGTAGGGCCTTCATGCGCAACGGTCCTGTGAGACATTCCGAGAACCGGACAGCGTCGCAACGCCCGGTCTGAGAGGCGATCGAATTCGATCACCGAGCCACCTCGCTGGCGTCCCGGATCTTCCTCACCGGCGAAAGGTAGATTGCGAGACCGGCTATCACTATCAGCCCTGCACCGACTCCAAGGGCCGGACGGAGACCTGCTGTCTCGGCTATCACGCCTCCGAGTACCGCTCCAATCAGCTCGGCAACAAGTGAGGATGTGCCGATCACGCTGATCACGCGCCCCAGCATGCCTGCCGGAGTGATCGTCTGGCGCAGCGAGACTTCGGTGATGTTGTGGATGGTCCAGAACGCATCGCCGAGCTGAGGTATTGCAAAGAAAATTGAGGCCACAACGATCGGTTCCGGGGTGAACGGATACATAAAGGTGACGGCGCCGGTAACCACCCACCCGACTGCCATCACGTTGCCCAGGCCAAATCGTCTGGCCAGCCGGGTCGACGCGATCGATCCGACTAGCGAAGCTACTCCACCGATCGCAAATAGAAGCCCCAGCACGCCAGGCTGAAAGCCAACCTCGGTGATCGCAAAAAGGGTGATCTGGCCGCCGATCATGCCTATGGCCAGGCCAAATATGACGTTGCTGACAACAACGGTGAGCAGGACCGGATGACGGAGGACGAACCTGAATCCTGATCTGATGTCAGCGAAGTGGTTCGTGTTGTCCGAACGCTCTGGCGCAGGCTCTGGCTTCCGTATCGAGAGTATGGCGAGTCCGCTCAGCAGGTACGCGGCTGACTGCACCGTCACGGTTGCGATAGCGGAGGTGAGCTGGGCTATCCAGCCACCCACGGCAAATGCTGTCGTCTCGACAACTGAAAGCCCGGCAGTGATCTTCGAGTTTGCCTCCAGCAGGCGTTTCTCAGGCACGACGCTCGGGAGGAACGCCGGTGACGCCACCTCCTGCAGCGTCCGAAAAACTCCCAGCGCGAAGGCGACGACGTAGAGGTGTTCGATGTGGACGCTTGCCACGAGATAGGCGAGGGGAATGGTGCCGATCGCGATCACCCGGCCAAAATTGGCGATCAGCTTGAGAGTGCGGCGACGGACTCGATCTGCCCAGGCGCCCGCGCTCAGGCCGAACATAACTCCCGGCGTGACGCTGATTGCAGTGAGCGCCGCCATCTCTCCCGGTCTGGCCTCGGCAACGAGAATGGCAACCAGCGCCAGGCCGCCGATCAACGCTCCAAAGGTTGATGACAGCCGAGCGGTGAAAAGCTTCTGGAAATCAGTTTCCCGCCACAGTGAGCGGTCTGAATCAAGTCTTATGCCGGGGGAAGGCTCGGTCATCCGACGATCATAGTGGCCGAAGTCACGACGCCAAATGGCACGATCTTGTCATCTCGCGCCTGATGACCGGCTAGTCGATCAGCACGAGCGCCCAGATCACGACCGCGGCGATGATCGACGTGAAGACAGCCGCAGATGCCAGGTCTTTGGCGCGGCCAGATAGCTCGTGATCTTCAGTCCCGATGCGGTCGACCACGGTCTCGATGGCGGTGTTGAACAGCTCCGCGATCAGCACCGGGAACAGCACGCCGATCAGTATCGCCCGCTCCATCGCGTTGTCGGCGATGAAGACTGCGATGACCACAGCCGCGATGAATACCACCAGCTCCTGCCGGAAGGCCTCGGCGTGCATCAGCGCAGCGCGGTAGCCCTTGATCGAGAAGCGCAGACCATCGAGGAAGTGGAGAGGGCCGCTGCGAGACCTCTGCGGCGTCGTCGTGGCGTCGGGCTGTGATTCACTCTGTTCGCTCATACCGAGAGTTTATTTCATTGGCAGGCCAGGGATGCGCTGGCTGATGGGCTTCCGGCAGTTTGGATCAACCGTGCAGATTGACTCTATTGATCCACTGGCTCAGGATGGCGGTGCGATCAGCCGGGACAAGACATTCGGAGCCAGCACGATGAAAGCAGCCGTCTACGAGGGGAAACAGCGGTTCGATGTGCGTGAGATTCACACTCCACCGCCCGGACCGGGACAGGTGCAGATCAAGATCGCCAGTTCGGCGATATGCGGGACCGATGTGCATGCGTTCATGTACGACCTCGCGCCTGCCGGAGCGGTTCTGGGACACGAGTTCGCAGGCGTGATCTCCGCTGTCGGCGAGGGCGTCACCGGCTGGCGTGAAGGCGACAGGGTTGTTGGCGGTGGCGGCGAGTTCCCTGTTGGCAACGAGCCGCCGGTGCGTGTGCATCCTCGCTACAACTACCGAACCATGGGCTTCACAAATACCGTGACGCGGGGGTATGCCGAGTACACGGTGCTCGATGACTGGGCTCCTTTGCCGATCCCCGAAGGCGTGACGGACGATGTCGCTTCACTGACCGAGCCATGCTCCGTAGCTGTTCACGCCGTGCGGCGATCCGCTGTCAGGCTTGGCGATACCGTCGGAGTTATTGGCGCCGGGCCGATCGGCCTGCTGGTCACCCAGTGCGCGCTGGCAGCTGGCGCAGCGCGAGTGATCGTCTCCGAGCCTGCTCCCGGCAGAGCGGAGGCAGCGAAGGCTGCTGGTGCTGACTCAGTCATCGATCCGTTTGAAACCGATGCGGTCGATGCGTTCGTCGAATTAACTGGCGGAACCGGTCCCGATGTGATGTTCGACTGCGCAGGACTGAAGAACACGCTGCAGCAGTCGTTCGATTCAGTGAAGCGCGCAGGCCAGGTGGTGCTGGTGGCAGTTCCGTGGGAGGAGATGCCTCTCCTGCCAGCGGAGTGGATGGCACGTGAGATCGATTTCCGGGCCAGCTGGGGTGGCCTTCCCGCTGACTGGAAGACATCTCTTGGCCTACTGGCAAGTGGGAAGATCTCGGCGACGGCGCTGATGTCAGACACCGGCTTCATCACGCTGGACGAGATTCAGCCAACGTTCGAAGCGCTGATGAAGCCTACGACGCAGCTACAGACAGTGATCCATCTCTAGTCGCCGCAGATCTACCTGGCGTAGATGTTGAGCAGCTTTCGCTGGAGAACGTCGTTGCCGACCTTGCCAACGACCTTTTCGATGATCTCCTGGTCGTGCTCGCCAACGAAGCTGATCGCCGTTCCCTCTTTGCCCATCCGCGCCGTGCGGCCGACGCGATGGACATACTCCTCGACGTTGTCGGGCATGTCGTAGTTGATGACATGGGTGATGGTAGAGATGTCGAGACCGCGTGCAGCGACATTGGTTGCGATCAGAACTCGCAGTGTGCCCTCGCGGAAGGCCCGCATGACACGGTCCCGGTCTCGTTGCGACATGCCGCCGTGGATGCCCTTCACGGCGTATCCAGCGCGGTCGAGATCGCGTGCGAGTCTGTCCACGCCGACCTGCATTCGCCTGAAGATAAGCGTCTGCGCGTTCTCGTGGATCTCGTCGAGTATTTCCTCGACAGCTCGCACCTTGTCACGCTCGGCCACGTCGTAGTAGACCTGCTGCACTTCAGCGGCGGTCTTGATGCCGTCGAACTCCTGGATCAGCTTCACCCAGACGGGATCATCGAGGTAGCGGCGGATCAGCTTGAGGATGAAGCCGGGGATCGTGGCGGAGAAGAGAGCGGTCTGGCGGTTGGAAGGAGTGCGGCGGAGGATGAACTCCATGTCGTCTGCGAAGCCGATATCGAGCATCTCGTCGGCTTCGTCCAGCACCGCGAATCGCACATTCCCAAGGTCGAGTGTTCGCCGCGACATGTGATCCTTGATACGGCCAGGCGTTCCGACGACTATCGGCACGCCTCGCTCAAGCTGGTCGATCTGTCGGTTGATCGGCTCGCCGCCATAGACCGCAGCGACCTTTACGCCGAGCTTCTTTCCGACCGCCGAGATCTCCTTTGCAACCTGCTGCGCCAGCTCACGCGTCGGCACCAGCACGAGGCCTTCGACATTGCGGGAGTTCGGGTTCACCGTCTCGGCCATTGGGATGCCAAACGCGGATGTCTTTCCCGAGCCGGTGACCGCCTGTCCGACCACATCCCTGCCTGCCAGCAGGGGAGGGATGGCGAGACGCTGAATCTCAGACGGCTCGCTGTATCCCATGTCGGCGAGCGAGTCTGCGATCTCAGGCGTGAGGTCGATCATTCCCCAGCGGATGTACTTCGGCCTCTGGGCATCGACCGGTCTGTCCGGCTTGCCGGGCTGATTCTGGTTCTGCCGGCCGAGGTTGGCTTCTGACTGCCGCACCTTTGTCTCGGGCGGCTTCGTGCGTCTGACGACAGCATCGCGACGCCGGGGCATTCGACGCCTGCTGCCCTCAGAACCGTTCTCGTTTGAGGACCGGTCGCCGTTGCGTCTATCGGAGTCGGAGGATGAAGATTGCGATGAATCTGCGCCCGCGTCCCGGCTTGACCGCGCAGAGTTTCGAGTTCC
>JANQIZ010000178.1 GCA_028281895.1 Dehalococcoidia bacterium | reverse complement strand
CGACCCGTAGTGGAACTGAGCGTACGTCTGTGATCTTGATTCGGCCCGGTGCTTTGATCTCTTCCAAGGTTCGACTCCCCTCGTATTAGCCAGGTCGGCATCTCATCGAAAATCAGGCGCTCACGTGCGCAGCAGGCGAGGCGGTGGTAGTGTAGCGGTCACAAATTGCCTCGCGCCGACCTGTTCGCGCAAGGCATTCCCGGAGTCGGAGCCGATCCGTCCTCAAGTGTTCCGTCTTCTATCTCAAAGATCTATTGAGTCAGGAGTCACCTTATGGCTGAGTGGCTGATGTTCGTTGGCACCTACACGCGTGCCGGTTCGAGCAAGGGTATCTACACGTTCCGCATGGACGATTCAGGCGGGATGACCGAAGTGGCGGTGGCCGAGGGGATAAGCAATCCATCGTTCCTCGCGATTCACCCCAATGGGAAGAACCTCTATGCCGTCGCTGAGGTAGCAGAGGCGTCTGGTGTGCCGGGCGGCGCACTCTACAGCTATGAGATCGACCATCCTTCAGGTGAGTTGAGCCTCATGAACCAGCAGTCAACAGGCGGACCCGGGCCTTGTCACGTGTCTGTCGATGCGACAGGCAAGTACGCAGTGGTCGCCAACTACGCTGGTGGAAGCGTCTGCATGCTGCCGGTCAACGATGATGGCTCGCTTTCACCGAGTTCCCATTTCATCCAGCACTACGGCGGCACCAAGGTGAATCCGCAGCGGCAGGAAAAGGCTCACGCCCATTCAGCGAATCTCTCGCCTGATAACAGGATCGTGATCATCAATGACCTTGGCATGGATCAGTTGCGGGTATACGAGATGGATCTCGAGGCTGGCAAGCTGAAGTTCAACGAAGAGTCGTCAGTGATGTCTGCGCCCGGTGCAGGACCGCGTCACTTTGACTACCACCCGAACGGCAAGTACGCCTATGCCATCAACGAGCTTGGCTGCACGGTGACTGCGTACAACTATGATGCCCAGACCGGTGGGCTGAGCGAGATCAACACCCTCTCGACGTTGCCTGAAGGCTACGACGGTGAGAACACGACCGCCGATGTTCATGTGAGCCCGGATGGCCGCTTCGTCTACGGCTCAAACCGGGGCCACAATACGCTGGCGATCTACAGGATCGATGAAGCCGATGGGAGCATCGAGTTCGTTAGCGATCAGTCGACTGGCGGCAAGACTCCGCGCAACTTCGCCATTCATCCCGAAGGAAAGTTCCTCTACGCGGCGAACCAGGACAGCGACAGCATCATCCAGTTTGAGATCGACTCGGCGAGCGGGAAGCTTGCGCCGATCGGACGCGAGATTCGCTGCCCGATGCCGGTCTGCATCAAGTTCTTGCAGGTCGGCTAGCTCAGGCGGATCGGCGCTGGACGACTGACGCTTCGGCAACCGCTGCGTGCATGCCGTCTGCCAGGGCGCGGCGGTTCTTCACCGCCGATTCTGGAAGCACAATGGCCTTGTAGTCATGGACTTCCATCTTGCGCTCGGTCTCGGCCTCCAGCTCGTCGCCGGATATGAGAACGATCCCGCAACCGGGATAGGCCTGAAGCACGCTGTGCGCAGCTTCATCTGCCTCGGCTCTGTGGCCCGGCGGCTCGCGG
>JANQIZ010000087.1 GCA_028281895.1 Dehalococcoidia bacterium | reverse complement strand
GCTGCGATTGGTGAGTCTGTCGGTGGAGCGGGCTCTCGTGTCCTCGGCCCATCGTGCAATATCAGCGTATCGGCGTAGCGTAGTGGGAAGCTGAACAAGGTTCGCACCGGGTCCCTGAAATAGAGACGGGCGAGCGTGAGGTTACCTTCAACTCCGATCTCGACCTTGCTGAGAAGGTCTGCGAGAGTGTCACGGCGTGGCGCAGCCAGCGGGACGTTCCGAATCCTTTCAACAAGCTGTTCAGCATTGAACTCGGCGGTCGATGGATCCGGGTTGACGATCACGAGACCTACGAAGGCCGCTTCGCCATCGAAGCCAACACCCGAGGTGGCGAGACCGAACGGCTTGAGGAGGTCGACCGTTCGGACAGTTTCCTGGAAAAATGCCTGACTGTTGCCTGTAGAGTCCTCCGCATCATTCGCAGCAAAACTGGATCCAATGAATGTCATGTCACGCATCAGGCCCAGACCTGCAAGCGCTCGCGCCGCTTCGATGTACTCATCGTTGTCTGCGAGCGAAGGCATGTTGCCCTCAGCAACATCGATGAAATCCGCCATTGCCTGGTTCGAGATGGAGTAGAAGCCCTCGCCTGGCCGGATCAACAACCGCGGCCCGCGGCCCACATGGTCGTACAACGGCGGATCATGCCGTTTTTGAATATCGCCTATGAACTCGGGTCCCCAGGCGTAGTAGCCGACGCCCGAATGCAGTTGGATATCCGGCTGGTCGCAGTCGCAGTCAGCAAGCTTTTCAGATGTTCGCTGAGGATCGAAATCGCCAAAAGCGAAATCGTAGGCGTAGGGAGGCTCGCCGGCGTTCGCGGTCTGCGAAGCACTCCAATGCTGGAACCCGACGTATTCGTAGCGGTCGTACAACGACAGGTAGTCTTGGGCTCTGCTCGGCCACACAGGAACCATCGGAGTGAATCCGTGTTCGTCACCGACCATGATCATGTCGAGAAGGAGATCGAAGACAACCTCCTTTGATTCGGCGGCCGGCGGCATCTCGAATCCCAGTAACTCCATCACGCCTGCCTGGTCTGCCAGAGTAGTGAACGCACGGGTGCCTTCGTTGTCTGGCAACCGGGCGAGCAGGTCCTCATAGACGGTGCCGGACAGCGGCTCTGGGACATCGTCTCCGGTCAGCCAAACGACCTCCATCGGTGGCGGTGGTGTAGGCGTTGGAGTGCGGGTGGGATACGGCTCAACCGCCGACACGGCAGTCGGTCCGGGCACGAAATGTGGAATGATCGGAGTCGGCGTAGGCGGAAACGAGGCTGCCGTGATCGGAGTCGCAGTCGGCTCATTCGTCGGTTCGGCAGCCGGCGTTTCATCACCGCCATTGGAGCAAGCCGTGAGCACGACCATCACAGCACTGACACCAGCCAGCGTTGCCAGCTTCCAACGGCCTGCAGCGAACAACAACCCGGACTCCCTTCGAGAACAGTCGGATCTAGGAAAATGCTGCGCTGGCTGTGATCGTCACTCCAAAATCTTCGGGAGCGAACTCCTCGAAGGCATCGTCGTCATCTTCGAGCACCTCGTCGAGGTTCTCCGGGAAAGCGAGTTCGACAGTCCAGTCAGCCGCCGTCACCCATCCGGTCGCCACATCCAGAGTCAGTGTCACCGTGTATGGCTCGAACAGCAGGCCGGTCACCATATCGAACTGCGCGCGCTCCTTGTCCGAAGCCTGCCTGGCATCGCTTGCAAACTCGCCTGCGTCCCCGCCAAGCAGCGGCGCCAGCTCGTCTGCCGAATCGAGCATTAGCTGGAACAGGTCGACATCCGCCGGCTCCACGAGAACATCGATCGTTGCCGTTGAATCGTCGATTGCCGTCAGTTCGAACGTTAGCGTGCCGTCGGTCGCCAGGCCCATGATCGTCGGAGCGTTTCCGCTGACAATGACAGGCTCGTTCAGCGCGTACTCGCCGGATCTCATCAGGAACAGATTCGCGGTCGCTACATTGATCGCGGAGTTTGCCATTAGCTGCGCCGTCTCGGTCTTTGGGAATTCGGTGAGGAGATTCTCGAGCATCGCGATGTCTTCATCTGCGTCCGCTTCCTCACCTGCCAGCGCAGCAAGTTTCATCAGGGAGCCAAAAAGACCCTGGACCTCTGCTGCCAGGTCTTCGAGATTCGTCACTTCTGTGACAGCGCCCGAGTCGTCGATACCGAACTCGACACCGAGATCGAGCTGATCGACAAAGGCGAGAAGAACCGATGCACCGTCGAAGTCGGCTTCGCCGAATCCGGGCTGTTCGGGCTCCATGTCCTGCATCTTCGAAAGCAGCTCTTCCAGTGCGAGGTCGAAGCGGCCGACAGAGCCTGTGGAAGCTACGGATGAGAAGGCGACTGTGCCGACTGTTCCGGATTCGCTTTCTGGCAGAAGCTCCGGGCCCGGACCGGCGACGGAGGATTCTGCGCGCTTCATAAATTCCTGGATCGCAGCAGACGGCTCGACCTGCACATCAACCTCGATGCTGCGCTTGTCGCCTTCGCTCCAGGGCGGCGACCACGTGATCGAGTCGTTGCTGGCCT
>JANQIZ010000080.1 GCA_028281895.1 Dehalococcoidia bacterium | reverse complement strand
GATCCGCCTGCGGGTTGGCGATCAGACCGCACGAGGCCTCGGCGTCGGCGGGGACCCTGAGAAGGGTCGAGCCTGCCACGAAGAGGACCGCGACGAGATTCGCGAGGTGCTCAAGGGCGCCGACCTCGTCTTCATCGCCGCTGGCATGGGCGGTGGCTCCGGCACAGGTGGAGCGCCCGTCGTAGCCGAGATCGCCAAGGAGATCGGTGCGCTGACAGTCGGCGTCGTCACCAAGCCATTCGGCTTCGAAGGATCGCGAAGGCGCAGGCAGGCCGAAGCTGGCATCAAGCGCATGACATCGGTCGTCGACACGCTGATCGTCATCCCGAACGACAGACTGCTTGCCATGTCGGACGAAAAGCTCTCCATGGACATGGCGTTCAGGCTGGCAGACGACGTGCTGCGCCAGGGCGTGCAGTCCATCGCCGAGCTGATCCTTGTTCCAGGTGAGATCAACCTCGACTTCGCTGACGTGAAGGCCGTCATGACGAACGCCGGACACGCATGGATGGCCATCGGCCACGGCACTGGCGAGGAGCGAGCGATCATGGCTGCCGAGGCTGCCATCGATTCACCGCTGCTTGAGGTCTCGATCGAAGGCGCTAAGGGCGTGATCTTCAACGTCACTGGCGGAACCGACCTCACGCTGAACGAAGTTCACACCGCATCTGAAGTGGTCTCCCGCATGGTGGACCCGGACGCCAACATCATCTTCGGAACTGTGACAGACCCGAAGATGGAGAACGAGGTGAAGATGACCATCATCGCCACGGGCTTCCCTGGCGCAGATGGCTCCGAGGAGCAGCAGGCGGCGCTGGCCGAGCAGTTGAGAGACGTGCTTGGCGATGACGAGGCGTTGGAGCTGCCACCTTTCCTGAGAAACCGCAGAGCCGCCTTCGCGCGGAATCGCAACGGAGCAGGTGCCCCGCGCTAACCCGCACTCTTTGAGATACCTGCCCGCAAATAGCTCGCCGGCGCTCTGACCCACCCGCTTCACCCACCCACAGAGCACTGCCCTGCATCCTCTTGCAGGCGGCGAGTCATACCAAGGCCCCGACGATACCCCGGTCATCGTCGGGGCCTATTGATTGGCAATGCCTGTTTTTCGCTGCCACGGTTAACTGGCTGATGGAGCGCCTCGCCGCCTCTGTTCATTGCCGCACTCGGAATGCCAATTGCGCCGCTTTCATACGGCACTTACACTCCCCGCGACCACGCCTCCAGCAACGCTACGCAGATATTGAGAAGAGTCGCCCATGCACCGCTCCACCAGAGACACGCTCCATTACACGCACTCAGACGCCAATCCTCCGACGATGACCGTAAAGCCCGGGGAATGGTTCGAAGTAGAGACGCAGATGAATCGCGGGCCAGATGCTGTCCGCGTCCCTGAAGACATCCGTGACCTCTACAACCAGTACCGCTCCGACAGCCAGCCGACCACAGGCGGCAATGCGTCTTCGGGAGCCATCATCGTCGAAGGCGCAGAGCCGGGACAGGCCGTCACGATTCATGTCGGCGAGATCGAGACGCATCCGGTTGGCTGGACGTGGTATCGGGGCAGCACCGGCGCTATGCCCGGCTACCTCGGCCCGAGCAATATCGGTGAGCAGTTCCGCGTTGTCCGCATCGAAGACGGCAAGATTCTCTGGAACGATCGCCTCTCGCTGCCCGTTGAGCCGATGATGGGCGTGATCGGCGTCGCCCCTGCCCGCAGCCAGGCTATGCACAACGGCTGGTGTGGTGAGTGGGGCGGCAACTTCGATATCCAGGAGATCACCAACGGCGCAAAGGTGACCATCGCCGTCAATGTGCCCGGCGCCCTGCTGCACGTAGGTGACATGCATGCCAGGCAGGGCGATGGTGAGATCAGTGGCGGCGGCGGCATCGAGACCGGCGGCGTTGTGAAGCTGATGGCTGAGCTTGGCCCGAAGCCCGCCGAGATGACCTGGCCTCGCATAGAGAACGACACTCACATCATGACCACCGGACAGGGGAAGCCAGCCGAAGACGCCTTCAGAATCGCCCTTTCCGAGATGATCCTCTGGCTGGAGGCCGACTACGGGATGACGCAGGGCGAGGCCTACATCTTCCTCGCACAGGTGCTCGAAGCCAGGGTGACGCAGTTCGTCAATCCAAGCTACAGCTACGTCTGCAAGGTCAACAAGAGGTATCTATCGTGACACTGAAGATCGGTGGGATAGTGCTTGACGCCGAAGACCCTCAGAAGCTCGCTGAGTTCTGGTCTGCTGCTACGGGATTCGCCATCGGCTTCACGAGTGAGGCTTTCGCTCAACTGGAGACCGATGATTCGATCGGCCACTTCTTCTTCATCAAGGTGCCTGAAGGCAAGTCGGCAAAGAACCGCTGCCATATCGACTACGAGATCGCTGCTGACAGCAAGGCTGAGATAGAGCGGCTACAGGAGATCGGGGCGGTCCATGTCGCGGATCACCGGATGGACGATGGCTTCGAATGGACTGTGATGCAAGATCCAGAGGGCAACGAGTTCTGCGTGTCGCAATCCCACTCCTGATCTGCTTCTCGTGTAGTGTGTTTGTGTGATCCGGCGATCACAGGCATTCAGATGAAGCTAGTTCCACTTACAGATGAGCACGCGGCCCGGCGAGACGAGACGATGGCGGCTATTCAGCGCGTCCAGGCAGCGGGCACCTGTCCCACCTGCCACAACCTCGTCTCGGGAGAGATCTTTCCGCAGGCGGACGCACGGACGTTCTATGAGGACGACAACGTCTCCTGTTTCCTGGAGATCTACCCGCGCAACCCCGGCCACACCATCGTCCTCGTCAAGCGGCATCTCGAAGACGTCTCTGAGCTACCCGGCGACGATCATGTCTACTCGGTGATTCACGACACCATAGATGCCCTGAAGTCGGTGCTTGGTGCAGAGAAGGTCTACCTGGTGACGATGTGCGACGGCCCGCGGAATCATCTCCACTTCCAGCTGATACCGAGGCTTCCAGACGATGAGATCCGGGGCTCGCGCCTGCTCGTCAAGGAGCGCATGCTGCTGACGGAGTTCGCTGTCGACGTTGGGCGATTAAGCGCCGCGATGCAGGCAAGCAGCTAGGCTTGCCTGCAGCACTGGCAGCCACTGCCCTGCTTGGTTCGCCAGAGAGGAGTTCGAATTGCCGGTTACGTCAGCAGACATCATCGATCGCGAGGCTGTTCGCGCTGAGCTCGTCTCTGAACTGAAGGCTCACAAGTCCGAAAATCCCGGATTCCGGGTGATCGACATCGGTGGCCGCCACAACCCGTGGGCAGATGAAGTGGTGGATGCTTACGCAGATGTGTTCGACTTTGAGACCGACAGGAAGCTCTATGTCGGCGATGTGAACGATGATGAGATCTGGCGTGAGATCGAGCAGGACGGCCCGTACGACTTCGCAATCATCTCGCACGTGCTGGAGGACATTCGCTATCCGATGACGGCGCTGCGCTGGATGCCGCGGATCGCTCGTGCCGGGTTCCTTGGCCTGCCCAACCGCCACACCGAGTTTTCCAACTGCGTCTCAGACTTCTGGCTCGGCCAGTCGCACCACAGCTGGATATTCACAGTGGTCAACTCGAATGGATCGAACCTGCTCCGGGCAGTCCCGAAGTTCGCCTGCGTCGAATACTTCAACAACGCACGGCCCGCTCCGCGTGGCGCAGAGAGTGCCATAGGTCCTCGCAGGCTTCACTGGCTCAGGCTGGAACTGGCTGGCGGTGATCACGAGTTCGCCGTCCGGTGGGAGCGAGACATCCCGTTTGAAGTGCCAGACTACTCTCTAGACCTGGAGGGGCAGGTAGACATGTACAGAACGCTGCTCTCGCACGGCGTTGAGGATCCTGCATAGATAGCCACAGCAGGCGCCACTACCAGTCCAGGTCGATCATCCTGGCATCGTCGGAAGTCAGCCGGCGCTGGTTCGATCCATCCGGACGCATCGTGAACAGATCGAAGTCCCCGTCCACATCAGAGATGAACGCGATACGGTTCACCCTGCGGGACCACGAAGGCGCGATGTCCTCACTCCGATTGTTCGTCAACCTGCGCTCGTTGCGGCCATCGGCATCGATCACGTAGATCTCCATGTTGCCGTCTCGGTCGGAGACGAATGTGATTCTGCCACCATCCGGGGACCACTCCGGATCCATGTTGTTCCCGGCGGTTGGAGTGAGGTTCGTCTCGTCTCCACCACCGGAAGGCACGACAACAAGATTGGTTTCACCATCGACATCAGCCGTGAAGACTATCCACCGGCCATTGGGCGACCAGCGAGGGTCTTTGCCAAGCATCGACGTGACTTCGATCTCGTTCACACCTTCCGGGTTGCCCTTGTAGATACCTGAGCGATCTCCTGCGATGAGCGTGTAGACAAGCCAGTCGCCATCTGCCGACCAGCTTCCAAGGCGAGCCGACTCCTCGAACGATGTCAGCGCGCTCGAGTCGCCTGATTCGACCTCGCCCAGATAGATCTGGCTGCGGTCTTCGTTTGCCACTTCGTAGGCGATTCGTCTGGAGTCCGGAGCCCACTCGAATCGAGTCGCTGTGCCCAGGCCAGTGAACAGCGCCCGCTTATCGCCGCCCTCCGGATCGGTCACCCAGATCTCGAACTCACCGTTGCGCTCTGAGAGAAAAGCGATCTGCGTACGGTTCGGAGACCACACTGGCGAGAAATCTCGATTGCCAGCAAGCGTCAAACGATCAGGCTCGTCTTCCTCGGAGCGGGTGATGTAGATGTCGCTTCGACCGGGATCATCGGGGCGTGAGTCCTGCGCCTGGGTGAAGACAATCGACTCAGCTTCGGGCACGCCGCTCGAACACGCTGAAACCATCGCTATGCCTGATAGAAACGCGGCTGCGATGGCTGTGCGGAGTCTGGCTGGTCGGCTCAACGCCGGTACTGCTGCGAACAACGTAGCGTGCGGACGAAACGCGGTGTGGAAGTTTGCGAGGTGCGCCGCTCCCGCGGGCTCGAACCTGTGCGGAAACGGCGTATTCAAATCCTATCTGCCCGGCCTGCCAGAAGCCCCGCGCACGGGGTACGGCTTTGAACGTGTTCCGCACTGCGCCAGCACCTTAGTCCGGTGATTGACCGCTCATACGCCCGGTGCTAGTTTCCACAAGACCGCTTTGCAGGACCGTTCTGGCACTACCAAAACCCCGGATGAAAGCACGTCACCACCGATGAAATTCGCATTCTTCATGATGCCGCTGCACCTGCCGAGCGAAAACCCGTCGCTCGCATTCGACCGCGACATCGATCTCATCAACTACGCAGAGCTACTGGACTTCGACGAGTTCTACATCGGCGAGCACCACACCGCCGGGTGGGAGACGATCCCTGCTCCCGAGATGATCCTGGCAAAGGCATCTGCCACCACAAGCAGAATCCGGCTCGGCACATCCGTTGTCGGCCTTCCGTTTCATCATCCCTTTCACGTCGCTGAGCGATTCGCATTTCTCGATCACATGACCCGCGGACGCGCAGTCCTGGGAGTTGGGCCTAGCAGCCTGGCGCCTGACATTCAGCTATTCAACATCCCGCCGGCTGACCTGAATCCCATGATGAGGGAGTCGACCGACATCATCGTGAAGCTGTTGGAGACCGCCGGGCCGGTCACTTATGAAGGCAAGTACTGGTCAATCAAGGACATGGAACTGCAGTTACGGTCTTATCAGCAGCCAAGGCTCAAGATGGCCACTGCGTCTGTGGGTAGTGAGCGTTCACTCGAGTTTGCGGCGATGCACGACATGATCCTGTTCTCGCTCGCGGGAGGCGGGCCACCCAACGCGGTGCCGCTGAATGAGCAGTGGAACATGGTTCAGCACCACGGCGCTCGCCACAACCGCCGACCAAATCGTGACGACTTCCGCCTGGTCACCTACGTTCACCTCGCAGACACGCATGAGCAGGCATGGCAGCAGGTGAGAGAGGGAATCGTTCGTGACGTGCACAAGTACTTCTACACGATCAACAAGCCGCAGCAGTGGCTGGTACGGCCCGACCAGGATCCTGCGACGCTGACAGCCGAGGAGATCGTAGAGAAGCGCCGCTGGATCATCGGCACGCCGGACGAGGCGATTCAGCAGATCCAGGAGCT
>JANQIZ010000074.1 GCA_028281895.1 Dehalococcoidia bacterium | reverse complement strand
GAGGAGAGCGTTGACGAGGCCGACCCTGTGAGCGTTGGCGATGACATGGCCGAGTTCCTGAACCGCATCCCCGGCACATACTTCCTGCTTGGCGGCGCGAAGGAAGGCACCGAAAGCCACCACAATGCGCGATTCGACTTCGATGAAGCCTGCCTGCCAACCGGCACAGAGATCTTCGTCAGGTCGGCGCTCGACTACTTGAAGTAGAGACCGCATCAATGAAGATCACGCGCATTGAGACCATCCACATCGCAGAGCACGCGGCAGCCACATGGGTCCGCGTCCACACCGATGCCGGATTCGTCGGTCTTGGCGAGACATGGTTCGGTCCTCGCTCAGTGGCCGGAGCGATCCATGAGATGTTCTCACCGATCCTGATTGGCCGAGATCCACTTGCCATCGAGCGCAACTGGCGAGACATGTTCGACATGGCGAACGCCTACGGATACGCCGGAGCGGAGTCGCGTGCGATCTCAGCGCTGGATATCGCGATGTGGGACATCGCCGGACAGGTGGCGCAGCAGCCGATCTACAACCTGCTTGGCGGCGCGTGCCGCGACCGCATTCGCACCTACAACACCACCGGGCAGTGGGGCGAAAACAGAGACATGGAGCTGGCGATCATGGACGCCGGCACACTGGCTAAGAGTCTTGTAGACGATGGCCTGACAGCCGTGAAGTGGGCATTCACAGATCACTTCGCATATGCCACGCGGGGTGTGAACCTTACCGCGGAAGACCTCGACCTGATGCTCAAGCCGATCGAGGCTATTCGCAACGCGGTCGGCAACCAGCTCGATATCGCGAATGACGGGCATGGCAGCTGGAATCTCAACAACGCGATCAGGATTGGCCGTGCGATGGACCAGTTCGACATGCTCTGGCAGGAGGAGTTGATCCAGCCAACCAATGTCGAGAGCCATGTGACGCTGGCCAACGAGATCGTCGCTCCGGTGTGCGTGTCTGAGCGCCTCATATCGAAATACCAGTTCAGGGAATACCTGCGCGCTGGAGCAGCCGAAGTGGTGATGCCAGACCTTATCTGGACAGGCGGAATCACGGAGACGAAGAAGATCGCGACGATGGCTGAAGCTGAGCAGCGCCCGGTGGCCCCGCACGATATGACCGGTCCTGTGAACATATTCGCCTGCGCGCACATCGCCATGAACGCGCCGAACGCATGGCTGATGGAGACCTGTCGCGCCTTCTACCAGGAGGGAGGCTGGTACTCCGACATCGTCGACCGCAACGTCCAGGTGGTGGACGGCGAGCTTCTTGCGCCTGAAGGCCCGGGCCTTGGAACCGCGCTAAAGCCAGAGGTGTTTGACAGGCCAGACGTCACGGTGGAGTCGTCGGACGAGCCTGGCGGCTATCACTGGGGCGGACTCGGACCAGGCGTCTTCGAAGTGGCCGGCAAGCCGGGTGAGCGCAAGGTGCAGTACCGGCAGGAGTGGCGCTAGATCTCAAGCAGCCGGCCACTAACTCGTCGCGAATCTCGAATCGGAACTCATCTTCGGGAACAGCGTGTTCAGCAGCGCCTCATCCTCATCAGAACTGGCGCTGGCATCGACCATCGCTAGATCAAGCTCGGAAACAGAGTGCTGGCCGAACAGGAGCTGCAAGAAGCTGAGTCCAGGGAATCGCCCGATCGATTCATGCCGTTCAGGAAACTCAACGTTTGAAGCAGCCGCTATCTTGCCGTTCTCGAACTCCATTCTCAATCCAGTGCGGTAGAAGCTGATCTGCTTTCTGCCACTCAGACCTTCGAAAGCTGTTCCCTGCAACCGCTTCTCAAGCGCAGGCGCGATCTTCTTGATCAAAGCCGGGATGTCAGGGACGCGTATGTACCACGCATACGGACTGCCGCTGTGGTAAGCGATCTCCCTGCCAAGGAACGGGTGAATCGGATGATCGGGCAGCAGATCGATCGCCACCTTTTCGATCTTCCTGCCCTGGCTGTCAGGCCACGCTTCGAGAAGCTCGCGGAAACACTTCAGAAAGGACTTTGTATAAAGCCTGTACATCGCAGGATTTACCAGATCGACAGCTGAGACCGACACCGAGCCGATCCCTGGCACGGCCTGGAACGGCAAGAAGCCGATCAGCGCTCCGGCCTGGGTCTCGATGATGTATGGCGTTCGAGCAGTGGCGCTGCGCTCATCACGGTCGAATAGCTGATACTCCATCTCGTCCTTGTCGACCAGCGGCACAAATAGCGACCGTTCGACTGAGGCTTTTCTCAGACTGGCAATCACCTCGACGTCCGCTCGGTCGGCGGGACGCAGCCTGATATCTCGCTTCTCATCTTTCTTCCACTGTGGGAGCTGCTGAGTCGTCGTCCTGCGGCTTCCGGCCATCTCAAGTGCCATCTCGTAGCCAAACTGGCGGTAGTAGTAGGGAATTCCCGTTATTCCCTGGACAAGATGCCCTCGTTCATTTCCCCATCTGTGCATCAGTTCGAACTGCTGGCGAATCAGACCGCGGTTGCGATAGTCAGGATGCGTCGAGACCAGCTCAGGTCGCCCGAACGGCACCGGCACACCGCCATAGCTCCACGTCTGCTG
>JANQIZ010000072.1 GCA_028281895.1 Dehalococcoidia bacterium | reverse complement strand
GTCGTCGCCTAGGCTGAAACTTTAGTAGAAAGTCGGGCCGGCCATCCCGGAGGTGCGGCCCGTTTTCGCGCCTGGCAGCAGGCTAGCGCTAGAGCGCCTTTACCTCGCGTACCAGGCCTTCAACTGAGGCGCGGGCATCGCCGAAGAACATCATCGTTTTCTCAAGGAAGAACAGCTCGTTCTCGACGCCCGCAAAGCCTGAAGCCATCGAGCGCTTCAGCACCACGACGGCGTTCGCGTTGTCCACGTTGAGGATCGGCATGCCAAAGATCGGGCTGGCGGGGTCGGTGCGTGCCGCCGGGTTCGTCACATCGTTTGCGCCGATAACGATCGCCACATCCGTGCGGTCGAACTCCGAGTTGATCTCGTCCAGGTCTTTCAGCTCGTCGTATGGCACATTCGCCTCGGCCAGCAGCACATTCATGTGGCCCGGCATTCGTCCTGCGACAGGGTGGATGGCGTACTTGACCGAAGTCCCACGGCCCTTTAGCTCGTCTGCCAGCTCTCGAACCGCGTGTTGCGCCTGCGCCACAGCGAGCCCATAGCCGGGAACAACGATCACGCTGCGGGCATAGCTCAGAACCAGCGCAACATCCTCTGCGCTCACAGATCTCACCGGCCTCTGCTCTACAGCGCCTCCAGCCGCCGCGCCACCGCCGTCCTCGACTCCGAATCCTCCAAGCATCACGTTCGCCAGCGACCTGTTCATCGCCTTAGTCATGATGCGCGTCAGGATGAGTCCAGATGCGCCAACCAGCGAACCGGCGATGATCAGCATGTTGTTGCCGAGCACGAAGCCCGTCGCCGCTGCAGCCAGCCCTGAGTACGAGTTGAGCAGCGCCACAACCACCGGCATGTCTGCGCCGCCGACCGGGATCACCAGCAGAACTCCCAGCGCCAGGGCGATGATTCCCATCACCGCGAATGCGGCCAGCGTGTCCGGCTCGAACACAAGGAATATCGCGATCGCTATCGCAGCGGCCAGCAGAACAGCGTTGATGTAGTTTCGGCCGGGCAGCAGGACAGGCCTCGAAGCCACAAAGCCCTGCAGCTTGCCGAATGCGATGAAGCTGCCGGTAAGCGTCACACCGCCGATGATGGTCGATGCCATGATCGTCACAGCGGCCACGTCATCGACGCGGTCGGTTTCGCGGACAAGCTCAGCAGATGCCACAAGCGCTGATGCTGCTCCTCCGAAGCCATTGAAGACAGCCACGAGCTGCGGCATCGCAGTCATCTGGACCCGCCTGGCAAGCGTCAAACCGATCGCCGCTCCAACGATCACTCCGATGATGATCCATGGAACCTGGACGATCTGGCGGTCGATGAGAGTGACGACAACCGCCATCAGCATCGCCACCGCGGCCATCTGGTTTCCGCGCCGCGCTGTAGAAGGGTGCGCGAGACGCTTCATGCCGAGGATGAACAGCACCGACGCGATGATGTATACCGCGTTCGTGGTGTTCATCACGGTCGCCGGGTTCCAGTCGGAACCGAAAAGGCCGTCGTTCATCGGTCACTGTCCTCCGGCCCGCGTCGGAACATCTGCAGCATCCGGTCGGTCACCAGGAAGCCGCCCACGACGTTGATCGTCGCCAGCGCCACCGCGAAGACGCCGATGATCTCTCCTGCGATGCCGAAGTCCTGGCCCGCGATGATCAGCGCTCCCACCAGCACGATGCCGGAGATAGCGTTCGTCCCGGACATCAGCGGCGTGTGCAGCGTTGGCGGCACCTTCGTGATGACCTCGTAGCCAACGAAGACCGCCAGCATGAACACCGTTAGTGATATGAGTAGTTCTGCAACCATGTCAGTTGTCTTCTCCGGCTTGCCGGTGCCAGGTAGCTGCTGCTATCCGCTGAACCTCACCTCTCCGCCATGCGTGACAGTCATCGCGTCGATGATCTCGTCCTCGAAATCCAGGTTCAGGTTGCCATCGTCATCGAACAGTAGTTCCAGCAGCGCCGCCACGTTTCGAGAGTAGAGCCGGCTGGCATCGTTCGGGACCATCGAAGGGATATTGACCGGACCGTAGATGCTCACGCCGTTGTCAGTGACTATTGTCTCGCCAGCCTTCGTTAGCTCGCAGTTGCCTCCGGTCTCGGCAGCAAGGTCAACGATCACTGAGCCGGCGCGCATACCTTCCACCATGTCTGCCATCACCAGCTTCGGCGCAGGCCTGCCCGGAATCGCGGCGGTCGTGATCACCACGTCTGCCTTCGCAACATGGTCTGCCAGCAACTGCCTCTGCGCAGCCTGCTCCTCCTCGGTCTGCTCCCTCGCGTATCCGCCAGCCGCCTCAGCGTCATCCGCAGCAGGCAGCTCGATGAATACGCCGCCAAGCGACTCCACCTGCTCCTTAACCACTGAGCGAACGTCATACGCCTCGACAACCGATCCGAGCCGCTTCGCCGTTGCGATCGCCTGCAGCCCCGCAACACCGGCTCCGAGCACAAGCACCGTGGCTGGAGGGACTGTGCCTGCAGCGGTCATCATCATCGGGAGATATTTGCCGAGCATGTTTGCGCCGATCAGCGCGGACTTGTATCCGGCGATTGAAGCCTGTGACGAGAGAACGTCCATTCGCTGCGCGCGGGCGATGCGCGGAACCAGCTCCATCGCCATGCCGGTCACGCCCGCCGACGCCAGCCGCTGCAGGCCGTCAGAGTCGGTGCGGGCATCAAGCGTCGAAATCCATGTGCTGCCGGACGTGGCGGAAGCTACATTGTCTGCTGCAGGAGGCTGGACTGTGACCACTATCTCGGCTTCGCCGATGACGCTGGCAGCATCTTTCGCGATGGTCGCTCCAGCCGCTTCGAATGCGCTGTCTGGATAGCCGGAGTCGGTTCCCGCGCCTGACTCGACCTGCACCGCGTGACCGGACTTAACGAGCCTGCCGACGGTTTCCGGGATCAGCGCCACCCTGCGCTCGCCGGGCGCCGTCTCGCCTGGAACGCCGATCTTCATTCGATGGTCCTCGTGCAGATGATGACGCAGATTCGCCTGAGTTTCAGTCCGTGGTCGCTGCCAACCGCGGGTCATGATAGAGATAACCCCGTTTCAAGTACACGCCCGCGAATGAGGATTGCAGAAGATGATGCCCTGAGCGCAGGCCGTTGCAGGGGGCGCCGCCGAAAATCCCGCTCTGGTGACACAATGGCGCAGCATCAGGCAGATGTCTGCCCATAGCCAGTCAAGGGAGAGTCCGAATGTCGTATGTGATCAGGCGCGTCTACACGGTCAAGCCAGGCTCTGCACGGCGAGTCGCCACGACGGTAGCGAAGCAGGCCGAGCTGTACGAGGAGGCAGGGCAGCGCTCACCGTGCCGCGTCTACTTCAATGGCGGAACCGTGCCAGGTGAGAAGGACCGCGTCTACATGGAGTGGACTTCGGACATCATCGACTCGCCGTACCGCGAGGGCAACGTCATTCCTCGGTCGGTGATAGAAGCGGGCGCGAACTCACGTGACGACATCATCGAGAGCCGCATCGAGTTCTTCGAGCTGATGGTCCCTGCCAAGTTCCAGGAGTAGGCCCCGGATCAAAGCAAAACAGAGCAGGGCAGAGTGCTAGTCGCCGCCGGTTGGCGTGAGCTTCCCAAGCTTTTCCGTTAGCCGGCCGAGCAGCGAGTCGTAGCTGTCAGAGAACGCCTTCACACCAGCAGCCAGCAGGTCATCGGTCACTTTGTCGATCGAGACGCCGGTAGCCGCGATACCCTCCATCACCGACTTCGCATCAGCAAGCGACGGCTCAAGCCTGTCATCCACATTGCCGTGGTCGATCATCGCATCCAGCGTCGCGCCCGGCAGTGTGTTCACAGTCTGCGGACCCATCAGCTCATCGACGTACATCGTGTCCGGGAACGCCGGGTTCTTCACGCTCGTCGAAGCCCACAGCGGCCTCTGCACCTGCGCGCCGGTCGTCGCCAGCGGGTGGAAATTGCCGGAGCCCAGCGTGATGTCGAACAGCTCAAGGAACTCGCCGTAAGCCACGCGGGCGTTGGCGATACCCGCCTTGCCAGTCAGCTCATGCCCCTCGCCAAGCTCCTTGTCCACCGCGGTGTCGACACGGCTGACGAAGAAGGATGCGACCGATGCGATCCGGGCAGGCGAGCCCTTGCCGGAACTCATGAACGAACGCACGCCATCGATGTACGCGTTGGCAGCATCGCGGTAGGCATTGATTGAGAACAGCAGCGTCACGTTGACATTGATGCCCTCCGAGATCAGCGTCTGAATCGCAGGAACGCCTTCTGGAGTTCCCGGCACCTTGATCATGATGTTCGGACGGTCGATCGCGGCCCACAGTCGCCGGGCCTCCTCGACAGTGCCGCTAGTGTCGAAAGCCAGCCGGGGCGAAACCTCGATGCTGACGAAGCCGTCTTTGCCGCCTGACTCGTCGTAGACCGATCGCAGGACATCAGCTGCGTCTCGAATATCGTCTATCGCTAGCCGCTCGAAGACAGTCTCAACCGGCGCGCCGTCCTGCGCGTAGCCGATGAGAGCCTCGTCATAGATATTGCTGTTCGCGATGGCGTTCTCGAAGATCGTCGGGTTCGAAGTGACGCCGCTCACGCCGCTCTCGACCAGCCGCTTCAGCTCGCCGGATCGCAGCATGTCCCTGCTGATCGAATCGAGCCAGATCGACTGGCCAAGCTCGCGTGCCTTGAAGACGTTGTTCTCTGCGCTCATCTGTGGAAACTTCCTGCCATCTCGGGTCTGTTCAAGATCTGTCGGATTCGAAGTCGTGCGTTTCTGGATTCAAGCATCGCCCTTCATCGGCGCGCATGCCTGTCGGCCAAACCGCAGGTTTGACTTCGAATAACACTACCATTCCGAGTTGATAGTGGCGCGAACAGCTAGCCCGACGTGTGCTCGGCCTCGATGGCGAGAACCTTGTCGAGCCTGCGCTGGAACCTGGGGTGTGTGCCGAACTCTGCCCCGAGGAACGCGTTGACCAGCGACTTGGCGGTCTCAGGCCCGATGATCCGGGCGCCGAAGCACAGGATGTTCATGTCATCGTGCTCAACGCCCTGCGCGGCGGAGTACGTGTCGTGGCACACTGCTGCCCTCACGCCGGGGAACTTGTTGGCAGCCACCGATGCGCCGACGCCGCTGCCGCAACCGAGGATGCCTCGATCCGCCGTGCCGCTGCGAACCGCCTCGGCCACCAGCGCAGCGAAGTCGGGATAGTCATCGTCGGCATCGTATTCGTGCGCGCCGAGATCGACCGGCTCGTGGCCCAGCGATCTCACGTACTCGATGATCTCGGGCTTCAGCGGAAGCCCTGCGTGGTCTGCAGCGATAGCGATCTTCATTCTTAGTCTCTGCGTCCCTGTAGATGATGCCTGTGTGGTGGGGCCATTGTCCGTAGTGTTCGCTGGTTTGTCACCTGCGGCCGCTAACTATCCCGCCATAGCCGCCCTTGATCTCAGTGTGATCCTTAGCGGAACAAGAGCGGCGACGAGCATCGCTGCTGCGATGAGATAGCCCGCCTGGAAGCCCAGGAGATCGGCCAGCACCAGGCCCAGCAGCGGTCCTGTTGCGCTTCCGAGATCGTTCCAGTTCGAGTACTTCGCCATCACCGAAGCCCTCACCTCGGCAGGCGCAAGCTCTCCAGCCGCAGCGTCCATCGACGTATTGGCCAGCACCGAAGTGATGAACATCCACGGTATCAGCAGCACGAACAGTTCAGGGCTATCCAGAACGCCAACAAGCACCAGCACAGTGACCATCACCGCCACGCTGAATGTGGTCGCCGCAAGCCTGCCTACCCTGTCTGAGACGTGTCCCAGCGGCACGGCTAGAGCGAGGTCGCTGAACCACCTCACTCCCACCAGCAGTCCACCAAGCGCCACGGCAGCTATCGGCAATCCGAACACTCGACGATCGTCGGCCAGCAGCTCCAGCAGATAGGGGGCGAGCGTGGCGAGCGCCAGTCCGTACGATGCG
>JANQIZ010000032.1 GCA_028281895.1 Dehalococcoidia bacterium | reverse complement strand
TGCCAGCTTCTATCCCCTCACTGATCGAACACGCAAATCCGCTGGGCTAGAACAGCTTGCGGCCGGGGACGTTTACTCGCAGGCGATAGACCGATGTGCTGGCGGTCACGTAGAGCGTGCGCAGATCTTCGTCACCCCACGTAAAGTTGGCGATGTGCTCAGGGATGGCGATGACACCGAGGTCGGTTGCGTCTGGAGCAAAGACGTGGATCCCGCCCGGACCGGTCGTGTACAGATTGTCCTCGCTGTCCACCTTCAGGCCGTCCGGCACTCCTTCACCCTCGCCGGTCACCTCTGCCCACACCTCGCCACCCGTCGCTGAGCCGTCTTCCTGCACGTGGAAGACCCGGACATGGCCGCGGTCTGTGTCATTCACAAACAGCTTCGACTCATCCAGAGAGAAGGCGATTCCGTTTGGCTGGGCGAAGTCGCTGGCGACCTGCGACACCTCGTTGCCGTCGGGCGTGATCCGGTAGACGCCCTGCACATCCATGTCCTGCTCACGCGGGAACCCGAAGCCCTCCATGCGACCGTAAGTGGGGTCCGAGAAGTAGATCGTTCCGTCACTCCTGACGGTGAGATCGTTCGGGCTGTTGAGCTCCCGGCCGTCGAAGTGCGTCGCCAGAACCGTGATCGAGCCATCGTCTTCAGTCCGCGTCACGCGGCTTCCGTGCTCGCAGGTCAGTAGTCTGCCCTGAAGGTCCCACGTGTTGCCATTGGCCTTGTTGCATGGCTGCCGAAAGACCTCGACGCCACTTGCGGGACTCCAGCGGCGCATGATGTCGCCCGGCATGTCGCTGAAGATGAGAGAGCCGGTTCGCGGGTCCCACACAGGGCCTTCGGTGAAGATGAATCCGGTGGCGACCTGCTCGACTTCGCTGCTGTCGCCGACAACGGATCGCATGCGGTCGTCGTTGATGGTCAGTGACATGTTTTCCCTCGCGATAGCTGGTGTCCTCATCCGAATGCAGAGAAGCCGTCAGCTGCTCTACCTTCTGAGCAGCCAGTTCACAGCGTTTGCCATCAGTCTCTGGGCCATCGGGTGTTGCAGTGAGCTTAGGCGGTGGCCGTGGCCGAGGTAGACGACCCTGCCTTCGCCGTATTCGTGGCAGAAACCGGCGACCGACTCTCTCCCATCATGGCCCTGGCTGCGGGTCAGCACGTGCACGCGGTCGTAATCGAACCACAGGAAGTGCTGCTCGTCTTCGATGGCGTAGTCGGTCACGCCAGCCGTGATCGGGTGATCTCCATCGGCCACGTAGACATTGAACTCCTGGAACGGCGGATGGAACATGTAGTAGCCGCCCACCGTGCGCCGATAGCCAGCCTTGTGCGGATAGTTCCATGCGGAGTTGTGCAGGACAAGGAACGAACCTCCGCCCTTCACATAGCTCTCTATGGCCTCTTCTTGATGAGGCTTCATCCAGCGCTCTGGCTCACCGTCATGGCCATTCGGCCACTCCATGCCATCCCGGTGAAGGACCAGGAGCTTCTTGGCAGCGAGCTTTTCGGCATCGACCGACGCGAAGTCCTCTGTGAACTCCGTATCCAGTCCTGCGGCCTTGAGGATCGGACCGACGCCGGTGAACGCCTCGTCGGCATTGTGATAGCGGTCGCCTGCCAGCATCACGGCATCGGTCATCGGCAATGTCCTCCGAGGAGTTCAGACAGGAATCTCAAGCGGGAAGCTCAGGTGTTGTGGCAGGAATGTATCACCAGTGGGCAAAGCGCGGCGTTCGCGTCTAAGATTGGTGAACGTTTATCTAACTATCGTCTCGCTCAACAGGGCGAGGTAAGAGATCTTGGACGCGGGCGGGCCGATGCTGAAGTGGCGGCTCGCAGGCAGAACGCAGGGAGCACGATGACAGTTACGGTGAAGATTCCAACCCCGCTTCGCGGGCTGACGGGACAGAAAGACAAGGTCGCGGCCGATGGCGCGAACGTGGCCGAAGTGATCGCATCGATGGACTCGCAGCACCCCGGCATCAAGGCCCGGCTGTGCGACGAGAACGGCGCACTCCGCCACTTCGTCAACATCTACATCGATGGCGAGGACGTGCGCTACATGTCTGGCATTGAGACCGAGGTGAGCGACGGCAACGAACTGTCGATCGTGCCTGCGGTGGCCGGCGGACAGTAGGCGCCGTCCCAAAGCTGGAGTTCAGTCATATTGACCGCGGCTTCCTGCCAGGAGTCGCGGTCAACTGCTATCTGAGGGAAGCGCATGCGGGCTCTACTTGCCGCAGTGAACTGCCAGAAGAACGATCTGGCGGCCAACTTCGCGACGCATCAAGCCGTTGCCGATGAAGCCGCAAGCGAAGGCTGCAATATCGTCGTGTTTCCTGAGATGTCGCTGACCGGCTACCTCGATCCGCGTCGAGAGGATCACGAGCCAGTCAGCATCGATTCCGAACAGGTTGCTGAGGCGGTGATGCTTAGCCGCGATAGAGATTTGGCGGTGTTATTCGGGATCGTTGAAGGTAACCCCGTCGGTCTGCCGTACATAACGCAGGTGCTGGCCGCTGAAGGCGAGATCAAGGCTGTATACCGCAAGCGGCACCTGGGCGAAGGTGAGCCGGGGCTTTTCGGGCCTGGTGCGGAGTCCGTTGTTGGCGAGGTCAGCGATGAGCGGTTCGGGATTGCGATATGCGCCGACCGCGACTGGCCAGACGAGTTCTCGTTCGCGGCTGAGTCAGGCGCCAGAGTTGTCTTTCATCCATCTGCGCCGGGACTCTGGGGTCGAAGAACCGACGAAGCCTCGTGGAAGAGCGGTTTCGACTGGTGGCGCGATACCTGCATCGAGATCCACGGAGCGCGGGCCCGAGAACTGGGCATATCGATCGGAGTCGCTACCCAGGCGGGCACCACAGAAGATGAAGACTTCCCTGGCTGGGCGGCGCTGATCGGCCCAGACGGCGAGGTGAAGTCGGAGCTGCCTGACTGGAATGCGGGGACACTGGTCATCGAGGTCTAGTGGCGAACTATGTGGGCGTGTGCTGAGTTGGATCGCGCAGGCCAGCAGGCAGATCGATAGAGCAGCAGGCAGCGGTTATATGATTCGCATTCATTCGATTGCGCCCGCGGTAGTGCGGCGCATTGCCACTAGCCTGATCTAAGGAACCCCCTGGATGGACACTCTCTGGGCTGCGCTGATAGGAGGCGCAACTGTCGGCATCATCATGCTGGCGGGGATGCTGGTCTCTGATCGCGTCCGGCCACGAATCAGACGAGAGCGAGTCAGCGTGACCGTGACCGTTGGGAGCACGCAGTCGCACGACGGCCCTACGGATCCGACGGTGTTCATCGAAGCGGTCAACTCGAGCCGTAGAACCGTGGTCCTGTCTGCGTTCGGCTATCGATACCGCAGGAAGGAGTGGTGCTACGTCGCCGTGACTCCGGACCCGGGGAGCGAACTGCCGCACAGACTCGCACCGAGGGACAGCTACTCGCACTCGATGCCGGTTGCTGAAGTGGTGGCGTCGCTCGCAGAACAGGGAAGGACGCCTCAGGATCTCAAGGAAGTCTGGTTCAGGCTGCGAAGCGGCAAGGAGTTCACCAGCGCGATACCGGGCCATGTCCATGACCAGATCGCCGCAAGATTCTCGGCACTGGACTCTCAGAAGGTGCCGGAAGACGAGCCTGGCTCGACTGAAGAAGCCGAAGACCCAGATCCCGATGAGAGCGTTCGGCGGGAAAGCACGCTGCGCAACCTTCTCCCGATATGGATCGGCATTTCGGTGCCGCTGCTGACAGGTGTCGTCATATCAATAATTGACCTGTCGCTCTATGACCGGGTCAAGGGCGAGGAGCTGACCCTGGCAGGGCTGGCATGGGACATTGCCGGGTTCCTGATGATCTCGATTGGCGTGTTCAGACGACGCCTCGATCCGTCGATCGTCGAGCGGCTGGATCAGCTGGTGCTCGCACGCTGGGGCTTCGGACTGGTGGTTGGCGGGTTGATGCTTCAGATGGCAGGTGTCCTGCGCTAGCTCGCGTAGCGCCGCTTACTCGATCACCGCTTCGACGGCTTCTCGCACAACATCCTCCGGCACATCCCGCCGTGTGACCGACTTGCCAGGCCCTTCGAGCAGCACCCAGCGGATGTTCCCGCCGCGGTTCTTCTTGTCGGTCTTCGTGGCCTCGATTAGCTGCTCTGCGGTAACGCCCTTGACCGTCACAGGCAGGCTGTAGCGCTGCAGCACCGCACGCTGACGGTCGACCAGTTCTGCGTCGATCATGCCGAGCCTTTGTGCGATTCCGGCAGCCGCCATCATGCCGACCGCGACGGCCTCACCATGCAGGTACTCGCCGTAGCCACTCACCGCCTCGATGGCATGGCCGATCGTGTGGCCGTAATTCAGCAGGATTCGTGTCTCGCCGCGCTCGAACTCGTCTGCCGAGACCACCTCGGCCTTGATCTGCACGCTGCGGCGAATCGTCCGGACAGCAAGATCGGTCTCCAGCGATTGCATCTCGTCGGCGTTCTTCTCGAACGTGTCCAGCAGGTCGGCATCGAGGATCAGGCCGTGCTTGATCGCCTCTGCGAATCCGCCGGCCATCTCGCGGGCAGGGAGAGTCTTCAGGTGGTCGACATCCTGCAGCACAAGCTTCGGCTGGTGAAATGCACCGACCAGGTTCTTCCCAGCCGGCAGGTTGACCGCCACTTTGCCGCCGATCGACGCATCGACCATCGCCGCGAGAGATGTTGGCACCTGCACGACCGGCACGCCGCGAAGCCACGTCGCCGCCACGAAGCCCACCAGATCGCCTGCCACGCCGCCGCCCATCGCGACCACGGTGTCGATGCGCTCCGCCCTGTGCTCCGAGAGCCACTGGTAGATGTCGAGCACCGTCTCCATGTTCTTTACGCGCTCGCTCAGCTCAAGCGTCATGACGTTCGTGACGAACCCGGCGCGCTCCAGCGCCTCGTGGGTGCGGTGAACCGCTGTTGGGAACATCGAGACATCAGCCACGAGGAACGCCCGACCAGAGAGCCCGGCAGACTTCATCTCCGGTCCGATATCGTCGATGACCCCGCGGCCAACGACTACGCGGTAGTCGCCCTGCGTGGTGCTAACGACCGCTGCCAGGTTCTCGTCTGTCGTCATGCGCCGGGTCCTTGCTCGCTGGTCTGCTCTCCAGACAGGTGCTGCCATGTTGCCACGATCAGATCGGCGACTTCACTGTGTCTCAGGCCCTCGGTGCTGATCTCGTAGTCGGCAGCGCTGGAGTAGGCATCTTCGCGCTCTGCCAGCAAGGTTCGCACGCGATCTACCGGAGCTTCGCTGCCAAGGAGAGGTCGCAGCGCCCTGCCCCGGCTGCCCGCCGATGCAGTGAGCCGTTCGTTGATGGTCTCAGGGCTCGCCGTGAGGCGGATCACATAGCCAGATGCCGTCATCAGGTCGCGATTCTCGGCCCGGGTTGGCACGCCACCGCCTGTTGAGACCACCAGGCGCTCCTGCTCAGCCGCCCGCCGCAGCACCTCCGACTCGATCTCGCGAAACCGGTCCTCGCCGTCCTGCTCGAAGATCTGCGGGATAGGCTTTCCTGCCATCGCTTCGATCTCGTCATCCATCTCGAAGAACTCCCAGCCGAGACGCGCCGCGGCAGCCCGGCCAGAGTTCGTCTTGCCGGTGCCTGAGAAGCCGATGAGGTAGATGTTGCTGCGCGTAGCCATGGACGAGACCTGCGTTAGCCTCCGCCGAACTCTCCGTGGGATTCGACGTACGAGGCGTAGTTGCGCTTCATCTCGGGAAGGCTGTCGCCGCCGAATTTTTCCAGCAGAGCGTGCGCGAGCACGAGCGCCATCATCCCCTCGGCGACAGGACAGGCGCGGGCCACCTGGCAGATATCACTGCGGTTGTACGCCGCCTCAATCACCTCTCCAGTGTTGATATCTACAGACGGCAGCGGGCTCGTCATCGTGGCGATGGGCTTTATCGCCACCTGCGCGACGATCGGGTTGCCGTTGGACATGCCGCCCTCGATGCCGCCTGCGTGGTTCGACTCCTGCCGGAACCGCCTCGGGTCTTCGGGGTCGGGCACGATCACGTCCTGCACTTCCCTGCCGGGCCGGGCCGTGTTGGCGAATCCGGAGCCGATCTCCACTCCCTTGACGGCGTTGATGCTCATCATCGCCTGGCCAAGCCGCGCATCCAGCTTGCGGTCCCAGTGCACATGGCTGCCCAGCCCAACCGGCACCCCGAACGCCACCACCTGCATGACTCCACCGATAGTCGTGCGATCAGCCTTGGACTTATCGATAGCCGCCTTGAAGCGCGCATCGGCGTCGGCATCAGACGCGCGAACTTCTGATGCCTCGACCTCGTCCCAGTCGACGCCTCCGGGATTGATCTCGGAAGACCACTCTGCGCCTGTAGAAAGAGCGCGTGCGTGGATCGTTATTCCGAACTCCTCCAGCAGTCGGCGGCCAACCGATGCTGCTGCGACTCGTGCGGCTGTCTCGCGTGCGGATGCGCGCTCCAGAACGTTGCGGACATCGTGGTGCATGTACTTGAGAGCGCCTGGAAAATCGGCATGGCCGGGAACGATGCGCGTGTGAGTCTTCTTGTCGACATCATCGCTGACCGGGTTGGGAGACATGGCATCGGTCCAGTTAGCGAAGTCACGGTTTTCGATCCACATCGCGATCGGAGACCCGAGCGTGACTCCGTGGCGCACACCGCCTCGAAGCTCTGCCCGGTCCTTCTCGATCTTCATGCGGCCGCCAGAGCCGTAGCCCTTCTGGCGACGGGCCATCTGCCGCTCGATGTAGTCCTCGTCGATAGAGAGGCCCGAAGGCATTCCCTCGACGATCACCGTGAGGCCGGGGCCGTGCGATTCGCCGGCGGTCATCCATCTGAACTCAGTCATATCTCTCCGTTGTTGCTGGTGACGCGTGCTGCTGCAGTCCCGCAGTCGTGTTGCCCCGAACATTCGGGATGTGGCACTGCGCGCTGCTGATCCTGAAATCTGCTCAGGAAGCGGGAGCGAGCCGTGCCCGGTGCGAATCAATCATACTCGGAGCAGGCTGCTTCATTCCTTCACACCAACCGCGGCGAACATCTCGGCCACGGGCGCAGGCTTTCCGATTGCCAGCTCAAAGCCCACTACGCCCTGATAGATCAGCATCGAAATCCCGCCCGCTGGCTGCGCTCCTGCGCGCTCCGCTTCGAGCAGGAACGGCGTCTCCGGCGGCGCGTACACAGCGTCGTAGCAGGTGGCGTCTGCCGAGATCAGCTCTGCCGGCACCGGCGATTCGTGCGGGGCGGGTCCGCCCTCCATGCCCATCGAGCTGGTGTTCACGAGAAGGCTCGCGTAGGGAACCACATCGGCCAGCGACGTCGAGTCGATGCCGACAGCCGTGGGCCGGAACCTGCCGTCTGTCATATCGGCGGCAAGCGACTGCGCCCGCGATACGGTCCGGTTGGCGATGGCGACGCTTTCGGCTCCGCCTGTTTTCAGGGCATGCACCGCTGCTCTCGCTGCTCCGCCAGCGCCGAAGACCACCGCGCTGCATCCTTCTGGATCGAACCCGGCGCTCTCCCGCAGGGCGCGTAGAAGTCCGGGGGAGTCGGTGTTGTGCCCGATCAGCTTTCCGTCTACGGGAATCACCCAGTTGACTGCGCCGATCGCCTCGGCCGTTTCGTCAAGGCCGTCGATCAGCGGCATGATGGCCTGCTTGTGAGGCAGAGTGACGCAGCCGGCGAGAAAGTCGGGCGACCTGAATGACGCTACTTTGTCGGCTAACTGCTCGGGCGGCACGTCCCACGCCTCGAATGTGACCTCGATGCCGAGGTGATCGAGCGCCGCTTGCTGGAACAGTGGCGATTTGCTGTGCGCGATGGGATGTCCCATCACTCCGAAGATCTTGCTCATACAGGCAATTGTAGGAGGCGAGGACTAAGTTGCGCGATGGGGCTGGACCTCAATTGGCAGTAAGTGGCCGGTGGGCGGGCACTTCTCCCTCCCTGATCAGGGAGGGAGTCAGAGGGTGGGTTGGCTCGTCATGCTGGACTTGATTCAGCATCTCCCGTCTTGTTTGTCATCCCTAATCTCCTTTTGTCATCCCGAGCGAAGCCGAGGGATCTGACCTTGCTTCTACGGTCAGCCGAGAGATTCTGAATCAACCCGTTCGGCTTCGCTCAGGGCAGGGACAGAATGACAAAGAAGACCACCCACACCCTGACCCTCTCCCTTCAAGGGAGAGGGAAGTGCATCCTCCCTCCCATATTGGGAGGGAGCTAGAGGGAGGGTTATTCGTCTTTGGAGATCAAGTTGCACATGTAAGCCGAAACGGCCCTCACCCCAACCCTCTCCCAATCTGGGAGAGGGAGTAGAAGAATCCCACTAAACTCCGCACTCGCAAGCGGGTACCCGGATCCGGGAGAGGGAATTAGGTGCGGCGTACGGTGACTTCGCGTGCACGGTCAGATCCCTCCGCTACGGTCGGGATGACAAAAACAAACAACTGGTGTGAGCATACTTCTCCCTCCATGACTAGGGAGGGAGTCAGAGGGTGGGTCGGTTTTCGTCATGCTGAATCAAGTTCAGAATGACAAGGCGAACCCCGCCCGTTACGCGTCTTCCCAGTCTGGCTCTCTGCCTTCGGAAAACGCTTTCGCTCCCTCTGAAAAATCTGGCGATTCCTTCAGCTTGAGGAACTCCGGGAACTCGTTCTTAAAGGCCTTTCGCAAGCTCATGTCCGCGCCCTTCCTGGCCATCTCCTTGGTGGCTTTCAACGCCTGCGGAGAAGACTCCAGAAGCTCCGTTACCAGCTCACCGACAGCCATCGGAAGATCGGGTTTGCGGACGACGCGATTCACGAAGCCGAGTCGATGCGCTTCCTGAGCCGAGCACTTGCGACCTGTGAGCAGCAGGTCCATGGCCTGCTTGTTCGGCAGCTGTTGGACGAGGCGGTGGATCGCCGTGCCGTCTGCGACGAGGCCGCGGTGCGGCTCCGGGTATCCGAACTGCGCATCTTCGGAGGCAACGATCAGGTCGCACGCCATTGCGATCTCGAATCCGCCGCCGAGGCAGTAGCCGTGGACCGCGGCAACGACCGGCTTCCACAGTTCGAAATCCGGCATTACGAAGCGAGCCCGGTTGTCGCGGGTTGGCTCGTCCCGCAGACGCTCAGCGTTCTCTGCGCGCCACTTGAGATCGGCCCCGGCGCAGAATGCCTTGTCCCCTGCCCCGCGCAGAACGATCACGCGGACAGTGGAATCGTCCCGCGCCTGTTCCATCGCATCGTCAAGCCCCATCCAGAGATCAGGGTTGATGGCGTTCAGGACAGCGGGCCGATTCAGCGTGACCGTGGCGACATGGCCGTCAGCGGAGTACAGGACAGGTTGGCTGGAGGGATTTGTCATTTGTCCGACATTCTGAACCAGATTCAGAATCTATGGGCGACAAGTATGCACGTTTATATCCATCCGCGTTTTGCGAGGATGACAAAAAGGTGCGAGAGCACTTCTCCCTCCCATGCTGGGAGGGAGTCAGAGGGTGGGTCGAGTTCGTCATGCTGAACTTGATTCAGCATCTCCCGTCTTGTTTGTCATCCCTAATCTCCTTTTGTCATCCCGACCGCAGCGGAGGGATCTGACCGTACTTCTACAGTCACCGAGAGATTCCGGATCAACCCGTTCGGCTTCGCTCAGGGCAGGGACAGAATGACAGACTAACCACCCACACCCTGACCCTCTCCCTTCAAGGGAGAGGGAATAGCATCCCCCCATATTGGGAGGGAGCTAGAGGGAAGGTCATTCGTCTTGAGAGATCAAGTTGGCTATGTAAGCCGAAACGACCCTCACCCCAACCCTCTCCCAATCTGGGAGAGGGGGTAGGTACGTCACCCAGCGACTATGGAAGTACGGTCAGATCCCTCCGCTGCGGTCGGGATGACAACACACTTCTCCCTCCCAACATGGGAGGGAGCTAGAGGGAAGGTCATTCGTCTTGAGAGATCAAGCTATCCATGGAAACACGAAACGACCCTCACTCCAACCCTCTCCCAATCTGGGAGAGGGGACAAAGGGCACACTCCCTGGGCAGAGACCAGCGTTCCCTACGCCGTTCTCACTGCTCCGTTGTCTGATGGCGTGCCTGCCTTATCTAGCTCCTGCCAGATTGAGCGGGCGTACTCCAGCGAGCGGCGGTCCTTCTCCCACTGATCGCCAATCTGCGTGCCCTCGATAGCCATGTAGCCTTTGTAGCCGGACGCGTGCATCGCCGAAATGGCGAACCTGTAGTCAACATCGCCGTCTGGAAGCGGCACCCTCAGGAACACCGTGCGATTGTTCTCGGGGTGATGCACCCGCATCAGGTTCTTCATGTGCCAGTACGTAGAGATCGGCGCCACCTCCGACATGAAATGGTCGAAATCCTCTTCCGGCACGTCGTATGTCCAGACCACATTGCCAACATCCGGGTTGATGCCGAAGTTGGACCTGTCGATCTTCTGGTGGACCAGCTTCGCCGACCACGAGTTGTCGACAGCCGAATTCTGGTGAACCTCTATCGAAACGCCAGTGCCCGCATCTGCCGCACGATCGCAGAAGCCCTGGTAGATGCCAGCCAGCTGGTCGTAGAAGAAGAGATCCTGGTCGCGCGATGCTCCCTGCGAGTGTGGCCAGCCTGACTGGTCTGCCCTGTCGGTCGGGTACTTAAGCGGCGCGCTGAGAGCGCCGTTGATCACCTCGGAGCCGGTCAGAGTCGAGTACTGGATCGCACGGTGCATCTTCTCGTGGTTGCCAGGACCGTGCTGCGCATCGGTCACTGTCCCGCCAGAACGCAGAGCGCCGATATCGAGCCCGAAGCCGTTTACGCGTTTGCGCCACTCAGTTATGGCCGCATCTGAGCCGAGCTTGTCGAGCACCTCGACGCCAACCTCCAGCGCATCGAAGCCTGTGTCCTTGACCCGCTTGAGGAAGTCGTCGGTGTAGTTCTCAGCGCTCAGGTTCCAGGAGTCGACCGACTGCGGGTAGAGCGTGAATCGACGGTGTGCGTAGCAGAATCTCATTCGTTCTCAGCCTCCCGGCCGGCTCGCCGGATTTCCGACCTGCCGGTCAGTTGTTTGCGTACGGGCGAGTTGCCTGTGCTGGCAGATGTGTCTGCCAGCGTTTTGCAGGATGCGGCGCAGTATAGCTGCGTGGCGGAGACGAATCACTCTGTGTGCTAGAGGCAGCTGTGCGATACTCGGCCGCAGATCAGATTTGAGGCGGCGAAGTCGTCGTTCCGTGTCGGTCTAGAACTGGGAGTGAGGTGGATGTCATGGACCCGAGACTTGTTGGAGGACGACGAACTCGTGCGCCGGGCGAGCGTCCGCGGGAGTACAACGACCCCAGCAAGCAGGACCAGGACGGCGGCGCCTACTATCACAAGACTCGAACTCAGCGGGTGATGGAGCTGCTTGGAGCGGTGCTGTTGCTGGCGATCGCCGCGGGCATCCTTGGCGGCATAGGCTTCATCATCTTCAACCTGGTGTTTTAGGGGTGACTTGGCAGATATCGAAAGACCGCACGGCCAGGCGCTCACCTAACGGAGAAAAATATGCGGATCACTGACCTGCGCGTCTACCTGACCAGGGCTGGAACTGGCCGGACATGGGTGTTTGTCGAGGTCGATACCGATGAAGGCATCACCGGTCTTGGCGAGGCGACCAATTCCGGCGGCGGCGGTGCACTCGTTGTTGGCCGGGCTCTGGAGATGCTCAAGGACGACCTCGAAGGCCAGGACTTCTCTGAGGGTCTTGTGGGCGAGGACCCCGAGCACATCGACCGTATCTGGCACCGCATCTACCGCCGGTTCGGCACGCTCGGCTCCCGCGGCTTCGCAACCACTCTCGCATCCGGCATCGATATGGCGCTGTGGGACATCAAGTGCAAGGCGCTCAACCGTCCGATCTATGACCTGCTTGGCGGTCCTGTCCGTGATTCCGTGCCCGTCTACAGCCACATCGCTCCTGCCAGCAACATCGAGGCGTGCGTGGCGGACGCGAGGCGCCAGATCGCGCTCGGATACCAGGCGCTGAAGCTCGATCCATTCAGCCCCGAGATGGGCCAGCACCACCGTCGGTACATCGACGGCAAGATCTCTCCTGCCGCTGCCGCTCATGCGCTGGAGTTGATGACCGAGCTTCGCAACGCTGTCGGGCCGGAGATCGAGCTGATGATCGATGCGCACGGCAATTTCGATGTTTCGACGGCTACTCAGCTCTGCCGGATGATGGAGCCGGTCAACCTGACATGGTTCGAGGAGCCGCTGCAGCCGGAAAGCCTGGACGCCATGCGGCAGCTGCGTCGCAACACGGACATCAACCTGTGTATCGGCGAGCGTCAGTACACCCGCTGGGACTTCGCACCGTACCTGCAGGAGGGGCTGGTGAACTACATCATGCCGGACATCTGCTGGACAGGCGGCATTTCGGAGATGAAGCGGATCGGCGTGCTTGCGGAGACGTTCTATGTGCCGATCTCGCCGCATGATGCGTCGGGACCGATCAATGTGACTTCAGGCGCGCATGTGCTTATGAATGTGCCGAATATCTACCGCCTGGAGATGACGGATCACGCCCGAGAGGCGTATGACAACGTGCTGACGGAGCCGCTCGATATCCGCGACGGTCACTACCACATGAACGGCAAGCCGGGCCTTGGCTATGAGCTGGACCACGACTTCATCGCCAGCCACCCAGACCCGCAATGGGAGTCAATGAGGTAGGGATCCCCTTTCTCTATTAGGGAGGGAGAAGTCTGTCATTCTGAACTTGATTCAGAATCTCTCGGTGACCGTGGGAGTACGGTCAGATCCCTCCGTCGCGGTCGGGATGACAAACAGCTACTCCCTCTCCCAGATTGAGAGAGGGTTGGGTGAGGGTCGTTTCGACTTGAGTGTATAGCTGATCTCTCAAGACGAATAACCCTCCCTCTAACTCCCTCCCAATATGGGAGGGAGGATAGGCCAGTCACCGGACTTACCCTCCGACTCCCTCCTGACACAAGATGACAAGAGAGGCGGACCGAGTGGCATAGTCCCGGCAGATATGACAAAACCCGTTCAGCCGCTACACTTCACTGCATGCGACTGTCTCCTGCCGAAATATCGCTGTCACGGCTCGCCCGCACGCACCAGATGTTTCTCGACATCATCACCGAGGTGCCGGAGCGGATGGCATCGGCGTGGGACCCGCCAAGCGCTCCCTCTATCAAGTGGCACATGTGGCACATGGCGCGGTGGGCAGACTTCGCGCAGTCGATGCTTGCTCCTGTGACCGCGGGAGAGGCGGATCACTCCAACCACGGCGACCAGCTCTGGGACGCTCTCGGAATCGCTGACGACTGGGGTTTCGACGAGCGCTCGCTGGGCACCTGGGGCGTTGGCGCGCAGATACCGGAAGAGCAGGCGCAGACGCTGCCTCTGCCTTCGCTGCAACGCGCCGTCGGCTACGCCCGCTCCACGTT